>NZ_JBHVHQ010000044.1:0-21787 GCF_042800135.1 Streptomyces sp. NPDC057654
CGCCGCAGGACGGACCGTGCCCGAGGGCCACACCATCCACCGCCTCGCCGAGGACCACCGCGAACTCGTCGCGGGCCGGCCGGCGCGGGCGAGCAGCCCGCAGGGCAA
This sequence comes from Streptomyces sp. NPDC057654, assembly GCF_042800135.1. Lineage (NCBI taxonomy): Bacteria > Bacillati > Actinomycetota > Actinomycetes > Kitasatosporales > Streptomycetaceae > Streptomyces > Streptomyces sp. NPDC057654. Next base: position 109 of record NZ_JBHVHQ010000044.1, read on the forward strand.
GTTCTCCGACAGCGCCGCGCTGATCGACGGCCGGGAGCTGACCGCGGCCGAGGCGCACGGCAAACACCTCTTCCTGGGCTTCGGCCCGACCGGCTGGGTCCATATCCACCTCGGCCTCTTCGGCAAGCTGGGCTTCGGCGACGCGCCCGCGCCGCCGCCGACCGCGACCGTACGGCTGCGGCTCGCGAACCCCGGCGCGTACGCGGACCTGCGCGGGCCCACCACCTGCGCGCTGATCACCGACGGCGAGAAGGCGGCCATACACGAGCGGCTCGGCCCCGACCCGCTGCGGGCCGCCGACGACGGCGAGCGCGCGTGGGCCCGGATCTCCCGCAGCCGTACGAGCGTCGCCGCGCTGCTCATGGACCAGAAGGTGATCGCGGGCGTCGGCAACGTGTACCGCGCCGAGGTCCTGTTCCGGCACGGCATCGATCCGTACCGGACGGGCCGCGATCTCACCCGCGCCGAATGGGACGCCATCTGGTCGGACCTGGTCGCCCTGATGCGGGAGGGCGTCCGCAACAACCGCATCGACACCGTGCGTCCGGAGCACCTGCCCGAGGCCATGGGCCGCCCGCCGCGCGTCGACGACCACGGCGGCGAGGTCTACGTCTACCGGCGGGCCGCGCAGCCGTGCCACATCTGCGGCAGCGAGATCCGCACCGCCGACCTCGCCGCCCGCAACCTCTTCTGGTGCCCGGAGTGCCAGGGCAGGTAGGCCCTTGGGCAGGCCCGCTCAGAAACCGTGCGGCAGCCAGGGGGCCACCGCGCTCCCGAACGCCGTCGCCGCCTCCGCCAGCGCACCCTCCCGGACCTCCCGCACCCGGCCCGCGGCGGCCAGCGCCGTCAGCGACACCCCGCCGAGATAGGCCGCGCCCAGCTCCCGTACGGACAGCTCCAGATCCGCCGCGTCACCGGTCCGCTCGCAGGACGCGCCCTTGGCGTCGCCGGTCAGCCGCCAACGCCCCTCGTTCCACGGACAGAAGGGGTCCGCGACGCCGAGGACCACGTCCACCGGCGTCTGGTACGCACGCGCCGCCAGCGCGTCCCCGACGTCCACCAGCCGTACGAACAGCGACTCCCGCGCCCCGATCAGGCACCGGCGGTCATCGCTCACCAAATGCCACAACGGGTCATCGACCGGGCGGCTCTGGACCGAGATATTCGTCGTCAGGTCGATGCCGAACAGATAGCGCCACAGCGCGGCGTACGCGGCCGGGGTCAGCGCGTCGATCTCGCGCAGCACCACCGTTCCCGCCGGCCCGGCCGGCGTCCACTCCGGGCGGACCGCGTAGCGCGCGTACCCGACGGTCTCGCCGTCCGCCTCCGCCAGCACGCACATCAGGGGCGAAGCGCCCTTCCGGCCGGACTCCAGGTCCATCGTCATCAGCCGGTCCCAGCCCGGCTGCCGCGCCAGCATGCCGGGCCGCGCCGCGACCCGCCGCGCGTACACCCGCTCGCACACCGCGAGCGCCTCGTCCGGTGGGCTCAGCCGCAGCCGTACGTCATCGGCGCCCGCCGGAACCGACAGCCGCACCCGCGTGGTGTCGATCTCGGCGCTGAGCGACCGGGTCGCGCCGCCGTACCCGAACCGGCCGTAGATGTCCGGCTCCGAGGCCACCAGGAGCGCGACCGGCTCGCCCCAGGACCGGAAGTCCGCCAACTGCCGCCGCATCATCGACCGCAGGATCCCCCGGCGGCGGTGGGTGGGCCGCACGCTCACCGTCGTCACGCCCGCCGCGGCCACCGACGCGCCGCCCGGCACCGTCAGCCGGAACGCGACGGCCCCCGCCGTCCCGACGACCTCGCCGTCCTCCCACACCCCGATGGGCCGCCCGGTATCGAAGAGTTCCCGCCACAGCTCACGCTTCTCCACAGGCAGCGGGACACCCCCGAAGGCCAGCTCCAGCGTCCCGAACCACTGGTCCCAGTCGGCGGACGCGAGGGCCCGTATTTCTGTCGTCATTCCCCATGCCTAGCAGCGCTTCCCCGCCCGGGCGAACGGGTTTCGCATACGATTGCCCTCCCGGCGGACGCGGCACCGGTTCCGCTCGTATCACGAATCGACGCACCGCCGAAGGGGTGGATAGGGTCCCGATGCAATGACTGGCGCTGCCGACACCCCGACGGCCCGGATGCGCAAAGCACTGCACCGGGCCCGCGTCGGCGTGCGCAAGGCCGGAGTCGACTACTTCCGAGGCGACGGCTCCGACTGGATCGCGCTCGCCGCCCTGCTCATCTCCGTCCCCGCCATCGCCGCCGCCACCGTCGCCCAGCCCGCCTGGTGCGCGCCCTCCGCCCTCGTCCTGCCGATCGTCGCCGGCGGGCTGCTGCTGCGCCCCGCCAGCCTGCTCGCGCTGTACGCCGCCGCGGCCACCGCCCTCATCGTGGAGTCCGCGATCCTCGGCCCGTACACCGACGGCGCGGACCGGGTCACCCCCGGCACCATCCTGGTGGTCGCGGCCGTCGGCTTCTTCGGCCTGCTCATCGCGCAGTTCCGCAGCCGCGTCGGCGTCCCCTGGAGACGCGGCGGCACCATGCTCTTCGACCTGCGAGAACGCATCCGGGTGCAGAGCAAACTGCCCCAACTGCCGCGCGGCTGGCACCGCGAGATGGCGCTGCGCCCGGCCGGCGGCCAGTCGTTCTCCGGCGACTTCGTCGTCGCCGCCCGTACGAACGGCGGACGCACCCTCGAAGTCGTCCTCACCGACGTCTCCGGCAAGGGCATGGACGCGGCCTCCCGCGCCCTGCTGCTCTCCGGCGCGTTCGGCGGACTGCTCGGCTCGCTGCCGCCGCACGCCTTCCTGCCCGCCGCCAACGGCTATCTGCTGCGCCAGGACTGGGACGAGGGGTTCGCCACCTCGATCCACCTCGTCCTCGACCTCGACAGCGGCGACTACGAACTGCTCTCCGCGGGCCATCTGCCCGCCCTCCAGCTCTCCGCGGGCACCGGCCGCTGGGAGGAGATGGCCGCCGAGGGACCGCTCCTCGGGGTCTACGACGGCGCGCAGTTCGACCCGATCAAGGGCACGCTGCGCCCCGGCGACGTGCTGATGCTCTTCACCGACGGGCTGGTCGAGACCGCCGAGCGGGACCTCACCGAGGGGATGGACCGGCTGACGGGGGAGGCCGACCGCTATGTGGCCTCCGGGTTCCACGGGGCGGCATGGCATCTGATCGAGGCGGTGGCGAAGGACGTCAACGACGACAGGGCGCTGCTGCTGATCTGCCGGGACTGACCGCCGACCGCGGCGACCGCTCCGCCCGTCTCGACGCCGTGACCCGTGAACGGCTGCGGAGGAAGTACGCGCGGATGCGGGGGCTCCTGGGCCTGGCGGACCGTGACGCGGACGGCCGGGGCGCGGCGGAGGCTCGATGATAGGTTCGGCCGGGTGGGGAGCGTGGGGGCGGGGCAGCGTACGGGACTGAGCCGGGTCACTCTGGTCGGCGATCGCCGACGGGTCGACCTGCTGCTTCCTTCGACCGACCCCGTCGGCCGGCTCCTGCCGGACATCCTCCGGCTCCTCGACGACCAGAACTCCGGCCCGGCCGCGGCACGGCACCTCGTGACCGCCGACGGCACCGTGCTCGCCCCGGACGCCACGCTCGGCGGGGCCGCCGTGCCGGACGGCTCCGTACTGCGGCTCGTACGGGCCGACGACGCGTCTCCCGCGCCGCTCGCCCCCACCGCCCCGGACGTAAGGGCCCTGCGCTGGCGGCCCGCCGCGCGCCGCCGGACGGCGAGCGCGGCGACCTTCGCCCTCGCCGTCGCCGCGGGCGTGCTGACGCGCACGAGCGTCGACCCCGCCACCGCGGCGGGGGCGCTGGCGGGGGCCGGGCTGGTGGCGGCCCTGCTCGGAGCGCTCGCGGGACGGTCCCGCAGCCACGGACCGGGCACCACCCTCATGCTCACCGGCGGGGCCCTCGGCCTGATCGCCGCGTGGACGGCGGCGGACGCGCACGCCTGGCCGGGACTGGGACGGCTGGCGGTGGCGGCGGGGGTGTCGGCGCTGACGCTGCTGCTCCTGGGCCTCTGCTCGCCCCTGGGGCGCGGCGGGCTGATCGGCGCGGGGGCGGTCGCGGCGACGGCGGCCGTCTGGGAGGCGGTCGGCGCGATGGAGGGCGACACGGCGCGGCTCGGGGCGGTGCTGGCCGTCGTCTCGGTGGTGGCGCTGGGCGCGCTGCCGCGACTGGCCCTGACGGCGGCGGGCCTCACCGCCCTGGACGACCACCGCTCGCGCGGCGCGTCCGTCAGCCACCACGAGGTCGACACCGCCCTGGCCGCGACGCACCGGCACTTGGCCCTGGCGACGCTGGTCGCCGCGGCCTCCGCCACGGCCGCCGGGCTCCTGGCCCTCACGGCGGCCACGTGGTGGACGGTGCCGCTGACGTGCGTCCTGGTCGTCGTCCTGCCGGCGCGCGCTCGGGCGTTCCCGCTGGCGGCGGAGGTAGCGGCCCTGCTGACGGCGGCGGCCGTCCTGCTCGTACGCCTGACGGCGCTCTGGCTGACGGACACGAACACCCCGCCGTACGTCCCCTTGGCGGCGCTGGCAGTGGCCGCGGCCCTCCCGCTGACCGCCCTGACGCCCGGCCCGCCACAGCGGCTGCGCCCCCACCTCCGCCGCCTGACCGACCTGGCCGAGACCACCGGCGTCATCACCCTGTTCCCGCTGGCCATCGGGGCGCTGGGCGGGTACGCGCTCCTGCTCGACGCGCTCTGAGAGGCGGAGAAGAAACGATATGGCTGCCGACGACGATGCCCTGCCGGGCCTGACTCCGCCCATACGGGCAGCGGACCCCGCTGCGCGACCCGCACCGCCCACCACCGCGCCTCCGCGCACCGACGAGCCGGACACCGGGCTGTCCTTCGCGGCGGGACGGACTCCCGCCACTTCTTCGTCCACCGGCTCGCCAGGGCCCTTGGACCCGCCCGTACCGGGCGGTGAACCGTCTGGGCGGCCTGTGTCGTCGCTGTCGTCGCAGGGCTCTGCCGCTGCGTGCGGTGCCCCAGCGCCGGGGTCGGCGGCGGGCTTCGCCGCGTCGTCGCCCGGCGGGGCGTCGGGGGCCGTGGGTTCGGTCCCGCCTCCGGCGGAGCTGCCCGTCCCGGGCGGGGAACCGTCTGGGCGGCCTGCGCCGCCGTTGCCGTCACGGGGCCCTGCCGCTTCGCTCGGCGCCCAGCCGCCGGGGACGGCGGCGGGCTCTGCCGCGTCTTCGCCTGGCAGGGCGTCGGGAACTGCGGGTTCAGGCCCGTCCCCGGCGGAGCCGCTCGTGCGGCCCGCGCCGTCCGCGCAGGACCCGGCCCCGCGTGCCGAGCCGCGGATCGCGCCGGGCGTGGGGCCGGTCGCCGCCCCAGCAGTCCCGGCGGCACCGGCCGTACCAATGGCCCCGACCGCCCCAGCGGCCCCGGCCCTCACGTTCACCACCCCGCAAGCCCTCCCGCTTCCCCCGGATGCCCCCGGTGCTCCGCGCTCCGGGTACGTGACTCCGTACGCCGTGCCGCCACGGCCTCGTACCGCGCCTGGAAGGCAGCGGCGCGGAGTCGGGGTCGAGGATCTGGTCAAGGGGCGGCCGGTCAGTGGGGATTCGGCTGCTCGGCGGACGGGGCGGGCCGTGCGGCGGATGGTGGGGGCTTCGGCCGCGCGGGAAGTGGCCGAGGCCACGCGAGTGGCCCAGGCCGTGCAGCAGCCGGTCGCCAGCGGGCGGCAGATCGTCGTCACCAGCATCCGCGGCGGCGCGGGCAAGACCACCGTCGCGGCCCTGCTCGGGCGTACGTACGCGCACTACCGGCAGGACCCGGTGCTGATGCTGGAGGCCGACCCGGCGCTCGGCACCCTCCCCGTACGGCTCGCGGCGCCCGCCGTGCGCTGGACCTGCGGGGACCTCGCGCAGATCATCGAGCCGACCATGCAGCTCACCGACATCACGGGGTACCTCGTCCAGCTGCCCGACCGCGGCTGGCTGCTCCCCGGCAGCCAGGGCCGCGTCGGCACCCGGCTGGAACTGGCCGAATACCGCTCGGTGATGGTGGCCCTGCGCCGCTACTTCGGCGTCACCGTCGTGGACTGCGAGACGCTGCCCAGCGAGCTGTCCCGTACCGCCCTCGCCGCCGCCCAGGCGCGCGTGCTCGTCGCGCCCGCCACTGTCGAGGGCGTCACCAGCACCCGCGCCGTACTGGACTGGATGGCCTCCCTGCCCCGGCCGCTCATGCTGCCGGGCACCGTCGTGGTGCTCGCCGCGTCCTCCCCGCACATGGCGCTCGACGTGGCGGCGGCCGGAGCGCACCTCCAACTGGACGGCGTGCGCGTGCTGATGCTTCCGTACGACCGCCACCTCGCCGCCGGCGGCCCGATCCGTACGGACCTGCTCGGCGAAGCCACCCGCGAGGCCGCCGCCCAGCTCGCCGCCGAGGTGCTCAACCGGGCCGTGAACGAGGCACGCTGAACGAGGCTCGGTGAGCGGGGTTCGCTGAGCGGGGTTCGCTGAGCGGGGTTCGGTGATCAGCGGCGGCGCTTCGGCCACCCGCGCCACGCGTCCGATTCGCCTCCTTCTCATCCTCCTCGATTTCCCGAAAGATAGGGAAAGACAGGGGCTTTCCCGGAAAGCCCCGGCTGTCCAGGGAGGAATCCGCGATGACGCAGCACACCCCCGAGGAGATCACCGCGCTGCTCGCCGGCGCCGCCGACCCCGAACACCGGCTCGCCGTCCACCAGGAGCTGTACCCCGAGGTGGTCAACCTCGCCACGGCGGAGAACGTCCTGGTCTATCCGTCGCTGCGGGACAACGTATTCGCCGAGCTCGGCGTACTGGAGCAGCGGGACGTCAAGTACGCCCCTTCGTACGGGAGTGCGGAAATCCGCGCCGATATCGCGGCGATGCTGCGCCCGGCGCTTTCCCCCGACCTCACCGCCGACGACGTCTTCGGCACCGCGGGCGTATCGGCCGCCCTGGAGTGCCTGGCATTCGCGCTCAGGGAGGGCGGCGTCCTCCGCAGCGGCGACCGGGTGCTGCTCCCCGCCCCCTACTGGCAGGGATTCAACTGGTGTTTCGAGCAGCGGCCCGAACTGCTCTGCGTCCCCGTCCACCTCCGTGAGCTGGGCGAAGAGCACTTCGACCTCACGCTGGAGGACATCCAGCACGTCTACCGCACCCAGCCGGAACCCCCGAAACTCCTCGTCCTCACCAACCCCAACAACCCCCTGGGCGACAACTACAGCCAGGACCTGCTGGAGAGCATCTACCGGTGGGTGCTCAACGAGACCGGGATGCACATCATCTCCGACGAGATGTACGCCCATTCCCAGCTCACCGGCGCCGGACCGGAGTTCGTCAGCGCCCTGTCCCTGAACGCGTACAAGAACAATCCGGAGGCGCGCAACCGCGTCCACGTCGTCTGGGGATTCGCCAAGGACTTCGGAATGTCCGGCTTCAAGGCCGGAGTCGTGATCTCCCGGTCGCCGATGGTGCAACTGGCCATGAAGGGAATCAAGGACAAGCAGAACAGCTATTCGTGGTTCACTCCGTTCGACTCGCTCAAGCACTTCGTCATCGGGAAGATGCTGAAGACCACGAGCGGCGGAGAGAGCTATCCGCTCGTATTGATGGAGCAGTACCGGGACTGGCTGACCGCCGCTTTCGAGGAGACCCGCGCCGCCCTCGACAGCGGCCGCCTCCCGTACCGCTACCGCGAAGGGCAGAACGCGGCGCAGTTCTTCTGGCTCGACCTGCGCGCCTATCTGCCGCCGCGGGGCACCGCCGTGATCCCGCCGGAGATCGGGCCGCACTTCCCGCAGCCCGACCGCGTACCGGAACCGTTCGCCGCGGACGCCGAGAAGCAGGCGACGGCCGCCCTGCCGATCCTCTTCCCGAGCATCTCCAGCGAGGAGGAGTGGCTGCGCTGGTACATCGCCACCTACGCCCAAGTGCAGCTGCTGCCCGGCCAGTTGCTGTCCTGCGCCGAACCGGGCTACTTCCGGCTGTGCTACACGGCCGTCGACACCGCGGACGTCGTCGCGTCCGTACAGCGGGTCGCCGACCTCCTCGCCCCGTGGTCGAACGGCGAGCGCTGACCCTGCTCCTGTGGAGCGCGTGGCCTACTGGCGCGGCGCCCGTAACGCCTGAAAGCAGTGGAGCCGTGTGTGCCTCGACCCCTGTACGGGGCGCACACGGCTGCCGGGCGCCGCCGGTTTCACGGCGAGACGGACTCGGCCGGCATATCGGTCGGCGGATCGGTCTTCACCGAGCCGCCGGCGCGGTGGAATTCGTCGAGATAGGCGATGGCGATTTCCCCCGTCACCGGATTCCGGTACGTGGACATCAGTCCGCGGGCTCGTCGGGGATCTCGGTGACCAGTTCCGCCAGCGGCAGCCGCCCGGTGGGAATCGCCGGCTTCCCGGCGGGCGCCGGAGCCGGATGCCCGAGCGAGATGGCGGTGCGCACCCGCCACGGGGGCCCGACGCGGCACAGCGGCCCGGCCCGGTCGGCGTTCGCGGCGGGGAAGAACGACGCGGGGCAGCTGCCCAGCCCCTGGGCGTGGGCCGCCAGCATCATGTTCTGCGCCGCGCGCCCGGCGTCGAACTGGGCGTCCTCCCCGCCCGCGGCCTCCTCCACCGCGAGCGCGATCACCACGGGCGCCGCCGCGAGATGCCCCGCGTACGCGCCCAGGCGCGCGAGCTGCCGGCGGATCTCGCCGCTGCGCACCACCACGAACCGCCACGGCTGCCGGTTGCGCGCCGAGCCGGTCCAGCGCCCGGCCTCCAGCACCGCACGCACCTGTTCGTCGCGTACGGGCTCGTCGGTGAACCACCGGGTCGCCCGCAGCGACGTCAGAGCCGGGGCCAGGGGGGCGGTCGGTACGTGCATCACGAGTCCTCACGGGGGAGAGGCGCGGGGCGGGGAGCCCTCCAACCTAAGCATTTTAATTGTTTGCCTAATAGAAATAGGCACTGTTAGCGTCCGAGCCATGAGGGCAGTGAGTGAGCAGGACATCCGCGCGTCGTTCGTCAATTGCTCCAAGGGAGAGGCCAAGCGGCTCGCGGTCCCCCGGGACCTCGACGAGCAGCGCTGGGAGGACCTGGACTTTCTGGGCTGGCGCGACCCCGGAGCCCGTGACCGCGGCTACCTCGTCGCCGAGCGCGACGGCGAGCTGACCGGCGTGACGCTGCGCGCCTCCGCCGGCCGGCGCGGCCTGCTCCACCGCGGCATGTGCACGCTCTGTCTGACCACGCACCCCGGCGACGGCGTGTCGCTGATGGCGGCCCGCAAGGTCGGCCCGGCCGGGCGGCAGGGCGACTCGGTCGGCGAGTACATCTGCTCCGACCTCGCCTGCTCCCTCTATATCCGGGGCAGGAAGACGCCGCAGGCGGGCGGGCGCTTCGAGGAGTCCCTGTCGGTCGAGGAGCAGGTCGCGCGGATGCGCGGCAACCTGTTCGCCTTCCTGGACAAGCTCACCGCCTGACGCCGTAACGAGCGCCGAGCCGCGTACGGGCCCGTCGGCCGGGCCCCGGCCGACCCCCGTGCCGCCGCCCGGCGTCCGTCACACCCGCTCCGAGGCCGGTGACGACAGCGCCCCGCCGCCGCCCGGCGGCTGCGCGGAGCCGCCCGGCAGCAGCCGTGCCAGCCACTCCGAGCGGCCGGCGGCCAGCGGGCCGAGTACGGCCAGGACGAGCACGTACCCCGCGATGAAGGGGGACAGCTGCGGATCGAGCCCCGCTCCCGCGGCCATCGTGGCGAGGATCAGCGCGAACTCGCCGCGCGCCAGCAGCGTCGTGGAGATGTTCGCGGCGGGCTGCGGGCCGAAGCCGTAGAGGCGGGCGGCCACGAGCCCCGCGGCCACGTTCATCACCAGCGTCACCGCGACCGCGATCAGCACCGGCACGAGCACGCCCGGCAGGTCGCCCGGGTCGATCGAGAGCCCGAACGCGAAGAAGAAGATGGCCCCGAACGCGTCGCGCAGCGGGTGCACCAGCGTCCGGATGCGGTCGCCCGAGCTCGTACTGCCGAGCATCAGACCCACCATGAACGCGCCGATGGCGTCCGCGACCCCGAACCACTCGGAGACGCCCGCGACGAAGACGGCGACGCCCAGGAACGAGATGACGAGCAGTTCGTCGTCCTTGGTGTGCATCAGCTTGCCGATCAGCCGGGTGCCCCAGCGGGCCGCGACCGCGAGCAGCAGCAGGAAGCCGAACGCCTTGGCCGCGTCCCCCACCGCCGACGCCAGGCTGTCCGCGCCCGACAGGATCGGCTGGAGGGCGGCCAGGTAGAGGGCCAGGAAGATGTCCTCGACCACGATGATGCCGAGGATCGGCTTGGTCTCGCCGTTGCCGAGGCGGCCGAGGTCGACGAGGACCTTGGTGACGATCGCGGACGAGGAGATGCCGAGCACTCCGGCGAGTACGAGCGCCTCGGAGGTGCCCCAGCCGGTCGCGAAGCCGAAGGCCAGGCCCGCGCCGACGTTCAGCGCCAGATACGCGCCGCCCGCCAGGGCCATCTTGCGGCCGCCGGTCTTGAGGTCGTCCAGGTGGAATTCGAGCCCGAGGTAGAAGAGGAGCAGGACCAGGCCGAGCGCGGAGAGCATCTCCAGGTCGTGCGGGTCGGCGACCAGCACGATGCCGGGCGTGTGCGGGCCGAGGAGAATCCCGGCCAGGATGAAGAGGGGGATGGTCGGGAGGCCGATGCGGCCTCCGACGCGGGCCAGGACGGCTGCCGCCAGAAAGGCGCCGCCCATGGCGATGAGGGTGTCTGCGTGTCCGATGGCTCCTCCAGAGTTCGGCCGGACGGATGTTCATTCGGTCAAGGGGGAGTCAAGAAAAGGTGAGTAGTTAGTTTACCAAACGATTTTGGGGTGGTTACGCCCATCGTCTCTGGTGGTGCTGCCCCCACCCCCGATCCACCAGCCGACGCCATGGCCCTGACCAGCGCCGGAACCATAGATTTCAGACGTTGACCACAACGCGGGGAACACGAGACGAGAGGCGGGGCCATGGGGCTGCGCGGCAAGCGACAGAGTGACGACGGGGCCGGGGCCGGCGTCGGCGCCGGTGCGCCGGGAGCGGCGGACGTCACCGCGGGCACCGGCGACTGGGCCGTCGAACTGCGCGGGGTCTCCCGCCGCTACGGCCGCGGGACATCCGCCGTCCACGCCCTGCGCTCCCTCGACCTCGCCCTCCCGCGCGGCAGCTTCACCGCCGTGATGGGGCCCTCCGGCTCGGGCAAGTCGACCTTCCTCCAGTGTGCGGCCGGGCTCGACCGCCCGTCCGAGGGTTCTGTACGGCTCGGCGGCACCGAGATCACCGGCATGAACGAGAACAAGCTGACCGAGCTGCGCCGCAGCCGCCTCGGCTTCGTCTTCCAGTCGTTCAACCTGCTCCCGTCGCTGACCGTCGAGCAGAACGTAGTCCTCCCCATGCGTCTCGCGGGGGAGCGCGCCGACCGACGGCGCGCCGTGGAGGTGCTCTCCCAGGTGGGCCTCGGCGACAAGGGCGGCCGCCGCCCCGGCGAGCTCTCCGGCGGCCAGCAGCAGCGCGTCGCCATCGCCCGCGCCCTGATCACCCGCCCGGACGTCGTCTTCGCGGACGAGCCCACCGGCGCGCTCGACACCGGCACCGCGGCCGAGGTGCTCGGCCTGCTCCGGCACGCCGTCGACACCCTGGGCGCCACCGTCGTCATGGTCACCCACGACCCGGTCGCCGCCGCCTGGTCCGACCGCGTCCTCTTCCTCGCGGACGGCTCCATCGCCGACAGCCTCCACCGCGCCACCGCCGAACAGATCGCCGCCCGGATGGTCTCGCTCACCGCCCGCCCGGGCTCCTTCGAGGGCGCAGCGGCATGAGCAAGCAGGCGAACGCCCCCAAAGCGGGCACCAACGGGCTGGCCCGTGCGGCCATCCGCTTCAAACCCGCGTCCTTCGTGGGGACCTTCGTCGCCCTCCTCATGGCCGCGATGATCGTCTCGGCCTGCGGCATCCTCCTGGAGACCGGCATACGGGCTTCCGTGCCGCCCGAGCGGTACGCCGGAGCCCCCGTGGTGGCCGCCGCCGACCAGCAGGTGCACTACGTGATCGGCCACGGCGAGGACCGGGAGACCGAGTCCGAACCGCTCCCGGACACGGCCCGCCTCGACGCCGCGCTCACCCGGAAGATCGCGCACGCGCCCGGCGTCGACGCCGCGATCGGGGACGTCGCCTACCCCGCGCACCTGACCGCCTCGCGGACCACGGCCCCCGTCACCGCCCACGGCTGGGGCTCGACCGCCTTCACCGGCGCCGAACTCGCGACGGGCAACGCCCCGCGCACCGGCCAGGCCGTCCTCGACGAGGCCACCGCCCGCGCCGCGCACGCCAAGGCCGGCGACCGCGTCACCCTGAACACCCCCGGCGGCGCACGAGACTTCACCGTCTCCGGCACGGCCCGTACCTCCACGCCCACCGCCTGGCTCACCGACGCCCAGGCCGTCCGGCTCTCCGGCCACCCCGGCAAGGTCGACGCGGTCGCCGTGCTGCCCACGGCGGGAACCTCCGCCGAGCACCTCGCGCACTCCGTCCGGCAGGCCGTCGGCAAGGCCGCCCAGGTGCACACCGGCGACGGCCGGGGCGCCGTCGAACAGCCCGCGCTCGCCGGGGCCAAGGAGACGCTGACAGCGCTCGGCGGCTCGTTCGGCGGCATCGCGACCATGGTCGCGATCTTCACCACGGCCGGCACCGTCGCCCTCTCCATCGGCCAGCGCGCCCGCGAGTTCGCGCTGCTGCGCGCCATCGGCGCCACCCCGCGCCAGATCCGCCGCTCCGTCGCCGCCGAGGCGCTGCTCGTCGCGCCCCTCGCCGGAGCGCTCGGCTGCCTGCCCGGCATCGCCCTCGCCCGCTGGTGGTTCGGACAGCTCAAGGAGAAGGGCGTCGTCCCGGACGCCGTGCACCTCGCCGTCTCCGGCATCCCGCTCGCCGCGGCCGTCGGCGTGGGCCTGCTCACCGCCCTCTGCGCCGGCGCCGCCGCCGCACGTCGCCCCGCCCGTATCAAGCCCGGCCAGGCCCTCGGCGAAGCCGCCGTGGAACGTGCCCGCCCCGGCGCGGTCCGTACGGCCCTCGGCGTCGCGGCCCTCGTCGGCGGCGTCGCCCTGGCGATCGTCGCGGCCACCCTGACCGGAGACGACGCGGCCAACACCGCCTCCGGCATCGTCATGCTCTTCATGCTCGGCGTCGGGCTGCTCGGCCCGCTCGTGGCCCGCCTCTGCGCCCACCTCATCGGCCTGCCGATGCGGGCCGGACCCGCATCCGCGCACCTCGCCTCCGCCAACTCCCGCGCCAACGCGCGCCGCCTGGCCTCCGCGATCACCCCGATCGTGCTGGCCATGGCCTTCGCCTCGACGCTGGTGTTCATGCACACCAGCGAGGACCACGCCCGCCAGGCGCAGCAGCGCGCCGGCATCACCGCCGACCACGTGCTCTCCGCGCCCGGCGGCCTGCCCACCGGCACGGCGGCGAAGGCCGCGGCGGCCCCCGGCGTCGAGACGGCCGTCGGCCTGCTCCGTACGAGCGTGCTCTACACGTCCTCGGCGACCAGCGGGCCGATGACCGCCTCCACGCAGGGCGTCGGCGGCACCGGCGCGGACCTGCGCGCCGTCCAGGACCTCGACGTCCGCAGCGGCAGCCTCGACGCCCTGGCGCCGGGCAAGACCGCGATCGACGCCAACCTCGCCTCCAGTGCGGACGTGAAGGTCGGCGACCGGATCTCCCTGGTGCTGCCGGACGGGACGAAGGCCCGCCCCGAGGTCGTCGCGACCTACGGCCGGGGGCTCGGCGTCGCCCAGGTCACCATGGCCCGTACGGCCCTGGCCCCGCACGTCACCGCGGGCTTCGACAGCGACGTCCTGGTACGGGACGCGCGCGGCGCCGACGCCCGGCAGGTCGCGGGGAAGCTCGCGGCCCTCGGAGAGGTGACCGACAGGGCGGGGTACGCGGCGGCCAAGGACAAGAACCGTGAGGTCTCCGCCTGGGCGAACACCCTGATGGCCGCGGTGCTGGGCGGCTTCGCCGCAGTCGCCGCCGTCAACACCCTGGTGATGACGGTCTTCGACCGCCGCCGCGAGCTCGGCACGCTGCGGCTCATCGGCTCGACCCGCCGCCAGGTACTCGGCATGGTCCGCTGGGAGGCGCTGCTGGTGGCCTTCGCGGGCGTCGTGCTCGGCACGGCCATCGCCCTCGCCACCCTCGTACCGATGATGCGCGGCCTCACCGGCGCGGGCCCGTACATACCGCCGGCCCTCTACGGGACCTTCGCGGGAGCGGCCGTGGTGCTGGGCCTCGCGGCGACCTCGCTGCCCGCCCGCGCGGTGCTGCGCAGGCGCTGAGGCGCGGTACGAGCCTGCGGATCAGGAGCCGGTGCGGGTACGGTCCCGCGCCGGCTCCGCCGCGTCCTCGCGGAACGCCCACGCCATCGTCGGCTCCATCGCGAACCGGAACACCTTCCGCACCGGAGGCGAGCACAGCGCCGTGATCATCGTGATCGCGAGGAGGGTCACCACGATCTCGCCCAGCGGGGTGCGCACCCACGGGTGCTCGTCGTACCAGCCCCACCAGCGGGACAGCTTGATCACGAAGCCGTGCAGCAGATACCCGTACAGGGTCCCCGCGCCGAGCGCCGTGAACCACGTACGACGCCTCGGGACCAGGGCCAGGAAGGCGGCGGTGAGCACCATGGCGCAGCCGAAGAGGGCCAGTTCCATGACGGGCGCGGTCCACATGGAGACGCCCAGGTCCTGTACGGCCGAATTGTGGTAGAACCACCCGCTGTCCATCCGGGGAGCGGCCCAGTAGGCGAAGACGACCGCGCCAAGCGCCACCGGAACGGCCGCGATCCGCACCGCCCTGCGCCGTACCAACTGGAAATGCTCCGGCTTGAGATGGAGCCCTATCACGAAGAACGGCAGGAACTGGAGCACCCGCTTCATGTCGAAGTCGCTGCCGACGTGCGGGGACATGGCGGCGAGCACCGCGATCACCAGCGAGAGCGGTACCGGCCAGCGGACCAGCTTCCAGATGGGCGTGGTCAGCCGCCAGATGAAGAGGGCGGCCAGGAACCAGTTCAGATACCAGGGGTTGGTGAGGCTGATGTCCTCCGGCGGCGAGTCGTCCGCCCAGTGCTGGAAGAGCGTGTAGGCGACCTCGAAGATCACATACGGCACGGCCACACCGGTGATCAGCCGCTTGAGCTTGGCCGGGCTGAGGTCGAAACTCCGGGAGAAATAGCCGGAGATGAGGATGAAGGCCGGCATATGGAAGGCGTAGACGGTCATATAGAGCGCCATGGCCGCGCGGCCGCCGTGCGTGAGGGGCTCCCACGCGTGGCCCATGGCGACGAGAACTATCGCCAGATACTTCGCGTTGTCGAAGAAGGGGTCGCGCTGCCCGGCTTTGCGGGGTGCGGGCGGCGCGGGGGCGTTCTGCCTTTCGGGCGTCGACTCCACTGTGCGTACGGGGGGCATGGCCGCGTGGAACATTTGAGGCACCCTAGTGGCGAAACCCTGAATGCGTAAAACTTTGTCCAGGGATATTCACCGGGTATTCATCAATTCCCCGCACGGCGGCTCGATCTCACCCGTTCCGGACCCTTTGGGCCGGCCCGTCCTCCCCAAAAGGGGCAAAAGATCAGCTTGTTCGGTATCAGGAATATCCTGCTGTGTTGGAGAACGTCATGGTTTGCGAAGCGAAATGATCAAGCCGATCTGAGTCAATGCGCCAGGTCGGCCGAATACCGTCCTATGGGCCGGGGCCCGTACGGCCCATGGGTTCGCGCCATCCAGAGCCGCGACACGCGGATGGCCGACCTTCCGTCACCCGGCTCCAACGGCGGGCAAGTTGGTGGCACCATGGTTGCCGCGGGGGCTGTGCGGGGCAGTATGTCTCCCGGGCCGGCGTGACGGATTCCGACCGAGGGTGTGATCAGTTGTGGCCATTTCGCTATCTGTGGTGCTTCTGTTGGCAATTGTCCTGGTAGTGCTCATGCGTGGGGGCTCCCTCAAGGCCGGGCCGGCGATCGTCGCGATGCTCTTCGGCTTCTTCCTCGCCTCCACGGGGATGGCCCCGTCGATACAGAGGTTCCTCAACTCCATCGCCGAGACCGTCAACGGGATCAAGTTCTGACCAGCCGCCCCGCCGCCCTCACGGCTGCCGGGAGAGCACGTCCTTCACGGTCTCCGCGTCCCGCGCCACGGCCGCGCTGCCGTCGTCCGCGGTGATGATCGGCCGCTGGATCAGCTTCGGGTGCGCGGCCAGCGCCTCGACCCACCGGTCGCGCTGATCCGCCTCGCGCGGCCAGTCGGCGAGCCCCAACTCCTTCGCGTCCGCCTCCTGCGTGCGCGTGATGTCCCACGGCTCCAGCCCGAGCCGCCTCAGCACCTCCCGCAGCTCCGCCGCGCTCGGCGGGTCCTCCAGATAGCGGCGCACGGTGTACTCCGCGCCTTCCTCGTCGAGCAGCCGCACCGCCGAACGGCACTTCGAGCACGCGGGATTGAGCCAGATCTCCATAAGGCCACCCTAGTGAGCCGCGCCGCGGGTCCCGGCAATTCACGCCAGCCGCACTCCGCCTGGCAACGGTGTGGAGCCCCGCCTTCTCCTCGTTGCCCGCAAACGCGCCCGTAAACCTGGAGCGACCGCTCCGCGCACGCGCCGGGAAACGACTCCGGCCCGGACCGCGAACGCGTCGCTGGCCGGGCCGGGGACCGAATGGAGCGGGCGACGGGAATCGAACCCGCGTAGCCAGTTTGGAAGACTGGGGCTCTACCATTGAGCTACGCCCGCGAGCGCCGCGGAATCCTCCGGGGAGGCCGGTCGTCGAGACCGTGCGGCACGCAGTGCATCGTAGCGGGTCCGGGGCCCGGCTCGCACACACCCCCGCGCACGAGGCGACGGCACGGCGGTCCCCGCCCGAATAAACGGCGTCCGGCACCCCCCGCGGGCATGTACCCTACGTGTCGCACCGACGGGGTGTGGCGCAGCTTGGTAGCGCGTCCGCTTTGGGAGCGGAAGGTCGTCGGTTCGAATCCGGCCACCCCGACCAGCAAGATCACATTATGGGCGTCCAGGCGCTTGCGGTTACTATGCAAGCTGCGCGTCCGTGTGTCTCTATCCCGGGCGCGGTCAGCTGAACCCAGCAGACTCGCTGAATCTCAGCAGAACCCCAGAAGTCAGCCCCAAGGAGACCGAACCGTGAAGAGCGCCGTGGAGACCCTGAACCCGACTCGGGTTCGGCTCACTGTCGAGGTGCCCTTCGAGGAGCTCAAGGACAGCCTCGACGCGGCGTACAAGAAGATCAACCAGCAGGTCACGGTGAAGGGCTTCCGTCAGGGCAAGATCCCGGCCCGCGTCATCGACCAGCGGTTCGGCCGGGGTGCGGTGCTGGAGGAGGCCGTCAACGACGCCCTCCCGAAGTTCTACACCGAGGCGGTCAACGAGGGTGAGCTGAACCCCCTCGGCCAGCCGGAGGTCGACATCACCGAGCTGAAGGACGGCGAGCTGCTGGCCTTCACCGCCGAGGTGGACATCCGCCCGGCCATCGAGATCCCGGACTACTCCGGCATCGAGGTCACCGTCGACGCCGTCGAGGTCTCGGACGAGGACATCGACAAGTCGGTCGAGCAGCTCCGCGAGCGCTTCGCCACGACCTCCCCGGTCGAGCGCGCCGCCGCCGAGGGCGACATCGTCGTGGTGGACCTGGAGGCCAAGGTCGACGGCGAGGTGCTGGAGGACGGCGTCGCGCAGGGCGTCGACTACACCATCGGCTCCGGCCAGCTGCTGGACGGCATCGACGAGGCCGTCACCGGCCTTGAGGCCGGCGGCTCCGCGACCTTCACCTCCGAGCTCAAGGGCGGCAGCGCCGAGGGCAAGGAGGCCGAGGTCAAGGTCGACGTCACCGCCGTCAAGTCCCGCGAACTGCCCGAGCTGGACGACGACTTCGCCCAGCTTGCGAGCGAGTTCGACACGCTGGAGGAGCTGCGCGCCGACAGCCGCAAGCGCCTTGAGCAGATGAAGAAGTACGACCAGGCCACCCAGGCCCAGGAGAAGGTCCTCGACGAGCTGCTCGCGCTCGCCGAGGTGCCGATCCCCGAGAAGCTGCTCGCGGACGAGATCGAGACCCGCAAGCACAACCTCGTGAACCACCAGCTCGGCCAGATGGGCCTCGACCTCGCCAAGTACCTGGAGATCCAGGGCAAGACCGAGGAAGAGTTCGACGCCGAGACCAAGGAGCAGGCCGAGAAGGGCATCAAGACCCAGTTCATCCTGGACGAGCTCGTCAACAAGGAGAAGCTGTCGGTCGGCCAGGAGGAGCTCACCGAGCACCTCATGCGCCGTGCGCAGTCCTCCGGCATGAGCCCCGACCAGTTCGCCCAGGCCGTCGTCGAGGGCGGCCAGGTGCCGATGCTCGTCGGCGAGGTCGCCCGCGGCAAGGCCCTCGCGGTCGTCGTCGAGGCCGCCACGGTCAAGGACAGCAACGGCGAGACCGTTGACCTGGATGACGAAGACGAGACCGCCGAGACGGTCGAGGCCGCCGAGGGCGACGACGCCGCCAAGTCCGACGACGCCGGCGAGGCCAAGTCCGAGGGCTGAGCCCCACTGGCCCACAGCTCGTACGTACGGGTCCGGACGTGTTCGCGCGTTCGGGCCCGTACGTATAGGGCGGGGCGCGGCGGCCCTGTGAGGGCCCTGGAACCTGCGCTCAGAGCGAACAGTTCCTGATGCGGGATGGCCGCCGCCGACCAGCGCGTTAGGGTCCGTAGATACGCGGGCAGGGGAGTCCACGGAAAGCGCGGCGCGGAGCATCGAACGGCCGGCCCGACCCCCGCCCGAGAAGAAGACGCTGAGACGGCACGCGGCCGTCGAACAACGAGCAGGTGGATACGTGACGAATCTGATGCCTTCCGCCGCCGCCGGCGAGCCGAGCTTCGGTGGCCTCGGCGACCAGGTCTACAACCGACTGCTCGGGGAACGGATCATCTTCCTCGGACAGCCGGTCGACGACGACATCGCCAACAAGATCACGGCGCAGCTGCTCCTCCTTGCCGCGGACCCGGACAAGGACATCTTCCTCTACATCAACAGCCCGGGCGGCTCGATCTCGGCCGGCATGGCGATCTACGACACCATGCAGTACATCAAGAACGACGTGGTCACCATCGCCATGGGCCTCGCCGCCTCGATGGGTCAGTTCCTGCTCAGCGCCGGCACGCCGGGCAAGCGGTTCGCGCTGCCCAACGCCGAGATCCTGATCCACCAGCCCTCCGCGGGCCTCGCGGGCTCCGCCTCGGACATCAAGATCCACGCCGAGCGGCTGCTGCACACCAAGAAGCGGATGGCGGAGCTCACCGCCCTCCACACCGGCCAGACCGTCGAGCAGGTCACGCGCGACTCGGACCGCGACCGCTGGTTCTCCGCCGAGGAGGCCAAGGACTACGGCCTGATCGACGGCGTCTACCAGGCCGCGGCGAACATTCCGGGCGGGGGCGGCACCGGGGCCTGAGCGCCCGGACGCCTGACAGCCGACCTCCAGCCCACCGAACGCCACCAGGATGGTGAACACGCAGATGAACAGCAACCCCGGCAGCGGCCTGTACACCGGCCCCGCGGCGGAGTCCCGCTATATCGTTCCGCGCTTCGTGGAGCGCACCTCGCAGGGCGTGCGCGAGTACGACCCGTACGCGAAGCTCTTCGAGGAGCGGGTGATCTTCCTCGGCGTCCAGATCGACGACGCCTCCGCCAACGACGTCATGGCGCAGCTGCTGTGCCTGGAGTCGATGGACCCGGACCGCGACATCTCGATCTACATCAACTCGCCCGGCGGCTCGTTCACCGCGCTGACCGCCATCTACGACACGATGCAGTTCGTGAAGCCGGACATCCAGACGGTCTGCATGGGCCAGGCGGCGTCCGCCGCGGCCGTGCTGCTCGCCGCGGGCACGCCCGGCAAGCGGATGGCGCTGCCCAACGCCCGTATCCTGATCCACCAGCCGTACAGCGAGACCGGCCGCGGCCAGGTCTCCGACCTGGAGATCGCGGCCAACGAAATCCTGCGGATGCGTTCGCAGCTCGAAGATCTGCTGGCCAAGCACTCGACCACGCCGATCGAGAAGATCCGCGACGACATCGAGCGCGACAAGATCCTCACGGCCGAGGAGTCCCTCGCGTACGGTCTGGTCGACCAGATCGTCTCGACCCGGAAGAGTTCCGTTTCCGTTTGATCGCTGTGCCGCTGGTATCCCCCTTGGACCGAGTCGGCCCAAGGGGGGCCCGCACGGGGGGCCCGGCAAGGTACCGTCGATAGGCAAGCACCCGGGTCCGCAGAACAGGGCGGATCCCAGGCGAAGGGGAAGCACCTCGTGGCACGCATTGGTGACGGCGGCGACCTGCTCAAGTGCTCGTTCTGCGGAAAGAGCCAGAAGCAGGTGAAGAAGCTCATCGCGGGTCCTGGTGTGTACATCTGCGACGAGTGCATCGACCTCTGCAACGAGATCATCGAGGAAGAGCTCGCTGAGACCTCCGAGGTGCGGTGGGAGGAGCTCCCCAAACCGCGCGAGATCTACGAGTTCCTTGAGGGTTACGTCGTCGGCCAGGAGCCGGCGAAGAAGGCACTGTCAGTCGCGGTCTACAACCACTACAAGCGGGTGCAGGCGGGCGAGAACGCAGGCAACCGGGACGACGGCATCGAGCTGTCCAAGTCCAACATCCTGCTGCTCGGACCCACCGGCTCCGGCAAGACCCTGCTCGCACAGACGCTGGCCCGGATGCTCAACGTCCCGTTCGCGATCGCCGACGCGACCGCGCTCACGGAGGCCGGCTATGTCGGCGAGGACGTCGAGAACATCCTGCTCAAGCTGATCCAGGCCGCCGACTACGACGTCAAGAAGGCCGAGACCGGCATCATCTACATCGACGAGATCGACAAGGTCGCCCGCAAGAGCGAGAACCCGTCGATCACCCGCGATGTCTCCGGCGAGGGCGTCCAGCAGGCCCTGCTGAAGATCCTGGAGGGCACCACCGCCTCGGTTCCGCCTCAGGGCGGCCGAAAGCACCCGCACCAGGAATTCATCCAGATCGACACCACGAACGTGCTGTTCATCGTGGGCGGCGCGTTCGCCGGTCTGGAGAAGATCATCGAGTCGCGGGCGGGCGCCAAGGGCATCGGCTTCGGCGCCACCATCCGCTCGAAGCGCGAGATCGAGGCCAGCGACCAGTTCCAGGAGGTCATGCCGGAGGACCTGGTGAAGTTCGGGATGATCCCCGAGTTCATCGGCCGGCTGCCCGTCATCACCTCCGTGCACAACCTCGACCGCGAGGCGCTGCTCCAGATTCTCGTCGAGCCGCGTAACGCCCTCATTAAGCAGTACCAACGGCTTTTTGAACTCGACGGTGTGGAGCTGGAGTTCGACCGCCCGGCCCTGGAGGCCATCGCCGACCAGGCGATCCTGCGCGGCACCGGCGCGCGCGGCCTGCGCGCCATCATGGAGGAGGTCCTCCAGTCGGTCATGTACGAGGTGCCGTCCCGCAAGGACGTGGCCCGCGTCGTCATCACCGAAGAGGTCGTCCACTCCAACGTGAACCCCACGCTGGTGCCCCGCGAGCCGCGCATCATCGGCAAGGACGAGCGCCACGAGAAGAGCGCGTAGCGCGCCGCCTGCCAGTCGACAGCCGAAAGGG
>NZ_JBHVHQ010000045.1:0-9569 GCF_042800135.1 Streptomyces sp. NPDC057654
CCCTGAGCGTCACGGCCTTGCGACCGGACGCCTCGCCCGCCAGGTCGCCGATCTTCCGGTTGGGCCCGATCACCTGGGCGCCGCCGCCGGTGGCGGCGGATTCCGCCTCGACGGTCCGGTACGGCATGGTGGCGCCGGTCGCCGCCTTGCCCCGCTTCGGGCCCGGCCCCGGCACGGGCCTGCCGCTCGGCGGGGTGAACGCGGCGCGTGTGGAGCCCTTGCCCGCCGCGACGGCGCGCGAGGCCGTACGGCTGTCGGGGGACGCGTTGCCCGCCGCGTCCCTGGCCCGCACGGTGTACGCGGTCGTGTGCTCCGTGCCGCCGGGGACCATGGTGTCCTGCCAGCTCATGGCCGTGGCGGGCAGGCCGGCGCGCAGTCGGCCGTCGGCGTAGACGTCGTACCCGGCAGCTTCCGGGGGGCGCTCCCACCGCAGCGTCGTGCCGTCCAGGCGGACGCCGCGCGGCGCCTTCGGGGGTGTGGTGTCGCCCGATACGGCTCCGTAGACGGCGAGTTCGCCGACCCTTTGCGCTCCGGCGAGGCGGAGGTGGCGCAGCGGTGCGCCGCCGAGGGGCAGCGTGACCTTGCCCCGGCGGGCGCGGGCGTCGGAGAGGTCGACGAAGTCTCGGCCGTTGTCGGAGCCCTGGAGCTGGATCCGCTGGGCGGCTCCCGGCAGCCGGAGTTCGACCCGGTCCAGTCGGCGGGTGGCCCCGAGGTCGGCCCCTACCCAGTGGGACGTGCTGCCCTTCGCGTACGAGGTGGGGTCGCCGTCGTGCGCGCGGTCGGCGTCCGCGTCGCCGGTGAGGCGGACGGGCAGCGGTTTGGCGCTGTCGTGGTCCGGCGCGGTTCCGGCGGCGGCCGGGTGGCCGCCGGTCAGCATGAGTCCGGTGCCGAGCAGGGCGGCGAGTACGGGCCGCCAGGCTCTGGTGCGGTGCGTGCTGCTGTCTGTTGCGCGACGTTCTGTTGTGCCCATGACATTCCCTTCTGTGGGAGGCGGGCGGCGGCCGTGCCGCGAGGCGGTCAGCCCCGCAGCCAGACCGCCGTGTCCTGCGGCAGCGCGCCCTCTGGCGTCAAGGGGCCGCTGGCCAGCAGAAGTTCACCGTGCGCGGGAAGCGTCGCGTCCGCCGGGCCGAGGTTGACGACGCACAGCACGCTGCCGCCGCCGTGCGGCAGCTCCCGCGCGAAGGACAGCGCGTGCGGTACGTCCGTACGCAGCCAGCGCAGCGGGCCCGCGTCCTGGAAGGCGCGGCGTGCGCGCAGCGCGGTGCGGTAGAGCGCGAGCATCGAGTCCGGGTCGGCGGCCTGCCGTTCGGCCGCGTACCGCTCCCAGCCCGCCGGGCGCGGCAGCCAGCTCGGGCCGTCGCCGCCCGCGCGCCAGGGCAGCGGCACCCGGCAGCCGTCACGGCCCGGATCGACGCCGCCGGAACGGGCGTGCATCGGGTCCTGCACGAGCTCGGGCGGTATCTCCGCCTCCGGCAGCCCCAGTTCCTCGCCCTGGTAGAGGTAGACGGAGCCGGGCAGGGCGAGGGTGAGCAGCGCCGCGGCGCGCGCCCTGCGGGTGCCGCGGGCGAGGTCGGCGGGGACCCCGAAACGCTTGCGTTCGAAGGCGAATCCGGTGTCCTCGGCCCGCCCGTAGCGGGTGACCGTGCGGGTCACGTCGTGGTTGGCGAGGACCCAGGTCGCGGGCGCGCCGACGGGGGCGTGCGCGGCGAGCGTCAGATCGATGGACGCGCGCAGCTCGGCCGCGTCCCAGGGGCGGGCCAGGAAGTCGAAGTTGAAGGCGGTGTGCAGCTCGTCGGGGCGCAGGTAGCGGGCGAAGCGCTCGGGGTCCGGCAGCCAGATCTCGCCGATCAGCACGGCCCCGTACTCCTCGGCCAGCCGCCGCCAGGAGCGGTAGACGCCGTGCAACTCGGGCCGGTCGTGGAAGGGATGCCCGCCGCTGTCGCCGTCGCGGGGCATGTCGGGCAGACCGTCGGCCTTGGCGAGCAGCGCCGCGGAATCGATCCGTACGCCCGCCGCGCCGCGCTCGAACCAGAACCGCAGCACGTCCTCGTGCTCCCGGCGCACGTGCGGGTGGGCCCAGTTGAGGTCCGGCTGCTCGGGGCTGAAGAGGTGCAGGTACCACTGGCCGTTCTCGGTGCGCGACCAGGGGACGCCGCCGAACTCGCTCACCCAGTCGTTCGGCGGCTCGGCGGAGGGCGGCCGGAAGTGGAACAGCTCCTGCTCCGGTGAGCCGGGCCCGGCGGCGAGCGCCGCCTTGAACCACGGGTGCTGGTCCGAGACATGGTTGGGCACGATGTCCACGATGGTGCGCAGGCCCAGGTCGCGCGCCTCGGCCAGGAGCCGCTCCGCCTCGGCGAGGGTGCCGAAGGCCGGATCGACGGTGCGGTAGTCGGCGACGTCGTAGCCGCCGTCGGCGAGCGGCGAGAGATACCAGGGGGTGAACCACAGCGCGTCCACGCCGAGCTCCGCCAGATACGGCAGCCGGGCGCGGACCCCGGCCAGATCGCCGGTGCCGTCGCCGTTCCCGTCGGCGAAGGAGCGTACGTACACCTGGTAGATGGCGGCGGTGCGCCACCAGTCCGTGCGGGGCAAGGAGGGGTCCTTTCCTACGGAGCGTACGGACGTACGGGTCCGGGCACATGCCCGCGGGCGGTCGGAGGGGGCGGGTCAGCCCTTGAGGCCGCCCGCGCCGAGGCCCGCGATGATCTGCCGCTGGAAGACCAGGAACAGCGCGATCAGCGGCAGCGAGGCCATCACCAGGCCCGCCACCAGGCTGTTGAGAGGGGTGTCCTGGGCGACGCGCTGGAGGAAGACGCTGAGCGGTAGCCGCGCCGGGTCGGGCAGGACGAGCAGCGGCCAGAGGAAGTCCTTCCACGCGGCGACGACGGAGAGGATCGACACCACGGCGAGGATCGGCCGGGACAGCGGCAGCACGATCCGCCACATCGTGCCGACGGGGCCCGAGCCGTCGATGCGCGCGGCGTCCAGCAGTTCGTCGGGGACGCGGTCGAAGAAGTTCTTGAGGAGGTAGATGTTGAAGGCGTTGGCGGCGGCGGGCAGCCAGACGGCGCTGGGGCTGTTGATCAGGTTCCGGTTGACGAGGGGCACGTCGACGACCGTGAGGTAGGCGGGCACCAGCAGCGCGGTGGCGGGCATCATCAGGGTGACCAGCATCAGCGCGAGCACCGCGTTCCCGAACCGGGGCCGCAGCTTGGACAGCGCGTACGCGGCGGGGACCTGCACCGCGAGCTGGATGAGCCAGGCGCCGCCCGCCAGCAGCACGGTGTTGAGGAAGTAGCGGGTGAGGTCCATCTCGCGCCAGGCGCGGGCGTAGTTCTCGGGGTGCCAGTGCCCGGGGACGTAGGTGGGCGGGCTCTGCGCCAGTTCGGCCGAGGACTTCATCGCGCCCGTCGCGGCCCAGTACAGCGGGACGAGGAAGGCGACGGTGAACAGCGCCAGCGCCACGGCCAGCACCGACCAGTAGACGAGCTTCCCTTTCCGGGTGCGCAGCACGCCGGGGCGGACGAGCGTCCGGGTCGAGGCGGCCATCAGTCCTCCTTGGCGCCGCGGGTGGCGCGCAGGTAGAGGGCGGAGAACGCGGCGAGGACGAGGAGGAGCAGCAGGCTGAGCGCGCTCGCGGCGCCGAAGTCGTCGTAGACGAAGGCGTAGCGGTAGACGAGGAACATCACGGTGACGGTGGAGTCGTCGGGGCCGCCGCCGGTCATCACGTACGGCTCGGTGAACACCTGCATCGTCGCGACGATCTGGAGCAGCAGGAGGACCAGGAGGACGAACCGGGTCTGCGGGATGGTGACGTGGCGCAGCCGCTGCCAGAGGTTCGCGCCGTCCAGTTCGGCCGCCTCGTACAGTTCGCCGGGGACGGTCTGGAGGGCGGCCAGGTAGATCAGGGTGGCGGTGCCCATGTTGGCCCAGGTGGAGACGATCACCAGGGAGACCAGTGAGGTGGAGGTGGAGTCCAGCCAGCCGGATGCCGGCAGGTGGAGGGTGCGCAGCACCTCGTTGAGGAGCCCCGGCCCCGGGTCGTAGAACCACTTCCACATCAGCGCGACGACGACCGGCGGGAGCATCACCGGGAGGTAGACGAGGACGCGGAAGTAGGCGCGGGCGTGCCGGAACTCGTTGAGGAGCACGGCGGTGAGGAACGGCACGAGGAAGCCCAGGACCAGGGCGTAGGCGGTGAACAGCGCGGTGTTGCGCCACGCGGTGGCGAGCAGCGGGTCGCGGAACAGCTTCTCGAAGTTGGCCGTGCCCGCCCAGGTGTTGCCGGTGGCGAAGTTGACGTGCTGGAAACTCAGCAGCACGTTGCGGATGATCGGCCACCAGGAGAAGAGGGCGAAGACGGCCACGGCGGCGCACAGGAATCCGTACGCGGTCAGGTGCTCGCGCAGCGCACGGCGGCGGCGGGCGGCGCGGCGCTCCTTCTCGGCGGCGGCCGGTGGCGGGGACGGGGGCGACGGGGGCACGGTCAGCTCCAGCGCGGGCGCGGTGGCCATCAGAACGCGCTGTAGATCTGGTCGACCTTGTTCTCGGCCGTGGCGAGAAGCGCGTCGATGTCGGCGTCCTTGTCGGTGAGGACGGCCTGCATCGCGTTGTCGAGCGCGGCGTAGACCTGCTGGGCCTCCGGGGGTTCGATCAGGCCGGTGATGCGGGGCGCGGCCTCCATGAAGGACTGGTAGTTGCCGACGGGGACGTTGGCGTACGTGTGCTTGGCCTTCTCTACCCGGTCGCGGACGGCGCCCTTCCAGATGTCGGGGGTGGGCGGCATGGGCAGCCCGACGGGGAGCTTGGCCGCCAGGTTGTCCTTGATGTTCCGCTCGACGAGCTCCGGGTCGAGGAACTTCCACTGGAGCCACTTGACGGCGGCCTTGATCTTCTTCGGCGAGGACTTGGGGTTGACCATGTACCCCTCGCCGCCGATCAGCGTCGCCTTGGCGTCGGGTACGGGCGCGAGGCCGTAGTCCTGGTACCTGCCGCCGAACTGCTTGGCGATGACGGCGATGTTGTCGGCGGCGGAGACGTACATGCCGAGCTTGCCGCTGCCCATCATCCGCTGGACGTCCTCGGCCTGGAGCAGCTGTTTGCTGCCCATGGAGTCGTCCTCCCAGCGCATGTCGTGCAGGTCCTGGAGGGTGGCCCGGCCCGCCGCCGAATTGAACGCGGCCTTCCACTTCCCGTTCCGCTCGGTGGCCATCCGGCCGCCGCGCGAGTACAGCTCGGCGGTGAAGTGCCAGCCGCCCTGGTTGTTCTTGGAGAAGTCGGCGTAGCCGGCGGTGTTGTCGCCGAGCTTCGCGATCCGCCGGGCCGCGGCGCGCACCTCCGCCCAGGTCCGCGGCGGCTTGTCCGGGTCGAGCCCGGCCTTCTCGAACAGCGCGCGGTTGTAGAGCAGGCCCATGGAGTAGTTGGCGGTCGGCAGGCCGTACTGGCGGTCCCTTTCGTCCTGGAACACCTTCATCAGCTCGTCCTGGACGTCGCCGCGGTGCGGCATGTCCTTGATGTAGTCGGTGATGTCGGCCGCCTGCTTCTTCGCGATCAGGCCGCGGGTGTCGGTGAAGTAGACGTAGAAGACGTCCTCCAGCTTGCCGCCCGCCAGTTTGGCGTTGAAGGTCTTCGGGTCCATGAAGCCTTCGTGGGGGACGATGTCGATATCAGGGTTGGCCTGCTCGAACTGGCGCACATGCTTGTCGAAGAGCTTGCGCTCGAACGCCTGCGTCGTGGGCGGCTGCCCGTTGACGGAGAGCTTCACCTTGCCGCCCGGCGCACCGTCGTCATCGCCGCCGCTGTCGCTGCTGGTGCCGCAGGCGGTCAGGGCGGCGAGGGCGAGAACGGCGGCGGAGGCGAGGGCGAGGGAACGGCTTCTCGTGGACGGCGTGGGTGACATCGGTGGACCCCTCTGGCGTGGGCGATGCGGTGAGCGGTGGCGCACACTCAAGCACCGAGGTCAGGAGAGGGCAATATGTCACGCAGGACTTGCAAAATATTGACAGCGGTGAGGCGGGAATCCCTCAGTTCGACGGAACCGGGCCCGTCGAGCCGCGTACGACGAGCTCCGGCTCGAACATGATCTCGTCGCGGACGACTTCCCTGCCGTCGATCTGCGCCGTCAGCAGCTGCACCGCGGTACGGCCCATCGCGTCGATCGGCTGCCGTACGGTCGACAGCGGCGGCTCCGTGACCGTCATCAGCGGCGAGTCGTCGTACCCCACCACCGATACGTCCTCGGGAACCCGCAGCCCGCGCCGGCGGGCGGCCCGCACCGCGCCCAGCGCGATGATGTCGCTGGCGCAGACGATGCCGGTCACCCCGGCGTCCAGCAGCCGGGAGGCCGCCGCGTGGCCGCCCTCCATCGAGTACATCCCGCGCACCACGCGCTCCGGCGGCAGCTCCGCGCCCGCGGCCCGCGCCACGGCCCGGGCGGCGGCCAGTTTGCGCCGCGAGGGCACATGGTCGGACGGGCCGAGCGCCAGGCCGATCCGCTCGTGCCCGAGGGAGGCGAGGTGGCGCCACGCCTGCTCGACGGCGACCGCGTCGTCGGTGGAGACGCAGGGGAAGTCGAGCCCGGGAATCGGCGCGTTGACCAGCACCACCGGCAGGTTCCTGGCGTGCAGCAGCCGGTAGTGGTCGTGCGCCGCGTCCGCCTGCGCGTACAGGCCGCCCGCGAACACGACGCCGGAGACCTGCTGCTGGAGCAGCAGGTCCACATAGTCCGTCTCCTGGATGCCGCCCGGCGTCTGGGTGCAGAGCACGGGGGTCAGCCCGCGCTGGGCGAGGGCGCCGCCGACGACCTCGGCGAACGCGGGGAAGATGGGGTTCGACAGCTCGGGCAGCACCAGACCGATGAGCTTGCCGCGCTCGCCGCGCAGCTGCGTCGGCCGCTCGTAGCCGAGGACGTCCAGCGCGGTGAGCACCGCCTGCCGGGTGCCCTGCGAGACTCCGGGCTTGCCGTTCAGCACCCGGCTGACGGTCGCCTCGGAGACGCCCACCTTCTTCGCCACCAGCGCAAGTCGTCGCGTCATACACGCAACACTAGCGCAAGTTTTGCACGCTACTTGCGCCAGTGTTGCACTCCGTGCGCGGCTTGCGAGCGGTCCTGAACGGCGGGCGAATCCGGGCGGCCGTTACGCGAGTTGCTGCCTCAGTACGGCCGGCAGGGACCGGTTCAGCGCACGAACTTCCAATTGACCTGCGGGACCATGTCGGTGCCCGCGGGCACCAGCTTGCGGAACGCCGCCTGGCCGAGGTCTATATGCGTCGAAGGACAGGAGGGGCACTTGTCCCGGACCGGCACGGTGATGGTCTTGCCCTTGTACGTGACCTGCACCTTTATCCCGGCGCAGAGCGGGTCGTTGTTGGGGTTGGCCGAGGTCCACCACGCGGCGGAGACGGCCACCAAGTCCTGTGCGGTGGGGTCGATATACGTGCCGCAGGCGCCGTAGCCCTTGTCGTTGTAATAGGTCATCTTGCCGGTCATGGTCTTGCCAATAGGTATGTCGGCGTGGGCCGTTCCGGTGCCGAGGGCTATGCCGGTGACGGCGATCACGCCGCAGACCGTGGATCTCCAGCGCAGGGATGCGCGCATGGCTTCTCCTCATCCGAGTTCATCCGGGTCGTTCCGGGGTGGTGCTCGGGCAGGTGCCGTTGCTCGGGAGGCGGTGGTTCTCGGTGCTCTCCCGAGCACATGAGTGTCACGGACTCCGGCCGCCTCACAACCCTCAATGGGCACAACTGTCCTGAACTAGCGGATATGTTCGGTGAATTTGGCCCGGAACGGAGGTCTGGTCTCCGCTCCCCCGGACCGCGCGTTCTCGGGCGCTTCAGCCGCCGCGCGCCTCACCCTTCACGTCGTCCTCCCCTTCCCCCTCCGCCTCGGGGAGCAGGGGGAACAGCCGGGAGATGAGGGCCACGGGCCGAGCCCCGTCGGGGCGGGCCAGCGGGCGCTGCTCGCGGTCCTGGTAGGGGGCGAGCGCCCGCCGGAGAACGGCCGCGACCCGGCTCATCTCGTCGGGCGTCAGATAGGCGACGGCGCTGAACGCCTCGTCCTGACGCCACTCGTCGGGCGCCTGATCGCGCTGGGCGAGCCACCGCCGCCAGCTCTCGTCCTCCAGCCCGCGGGCCAGATCGCTGAACTCCCCCGCGGGCGCGCCGCCGTCGGCTTCGGCGTCGTCGGCGCCGGACGCGCGCCGCCGCAGCCGCCAGGGCCGGGCGCGTCCCCCGCTGTGCGGGGCTTCCTCCACCCGTCCGTGGCGGGCGAGCTGCCGCAGATGGAACGAGCAGAGTCCGGAGCTGTAGCCGAGCCGCGCCGCCGCCTCGGTCGCGGTGACGGTGCCGACCTCCGCCAGCAGGGCCAGCAGGGCGGTACGGACCTCGTGCTCGCGCAGTCCGGCACCGCCCTCGCCCCCGTCACCGTCGCTGCCGCTATCGCGGGTCCGGCCGGGCCTGGCGTGGAGATCGTCTTCAGTCACTTTGCAAAGTCTGCTACTTTGCAAAGCTCCTGGCAAGCTGTGACAACACGCCGCACGCTGCACGCTGCACGCGAAATATGGGGAGAGACCACCGCCATGTCCGTTCATCACGACCCGTCCCACCCCCTCGACCGGCGCGTGCGCGTGCAGGGACAGCCCGTCGACTCGTACCCGTCGCTGCCCGAGGAGGCGCGACGCGGCTCGGCGCGCCGGGTCACGGAGATCGGCGAAGAGGTCCTCGGCCGCCGGTGCAGGGAGGTGGCCGAGTTCGGCTCCGCCGAGCTGTCGGCGCTGATCGACGACATGTTCCTGACGATGTACGTGGCCGACGGCGCGGGCCTCGCGGCCAACCAGGTGGGCGTCGACCTGCGGCTCTTCGTGTACGACTGCCCGGACGACGACGGAATCCGGCACGTCGGCCACATCGCCAACCCGGTTCTGGAACTGCCCGGTGCGAGCGACCGCCGGCTCATCGACGACCACGAGGGGTGCCTCTCCGTGCCGGGCGCGACCATGCCCGTCCCCCGCACCGACCGCGCCGTCGTGCGGGGCTTCGACAAGGACGGCGAGCCGGTCGTCGTCGAAGGGACCGGCTACTTCGCGCGGTGCCTTCAGCACGAGTGCGACCATCTCCTCGGCCACACCTACCTCGACCGGCTCTCCAAGCGCGATCGCAAGGAGGCGCTGCGCCAGATGGAGAACCGCCGCGAGGAGGTCTACGCCCGGCGCGCCGCCAAGGCCGCCGATCTGAGCTGATGCGCGGCCCCCCAGAGGGCCGAACCGACCTCGCCGGATGGCGGAGCAGCGGTGGCGGCGGGCACGGGGGCGCGGGAGGTTCGAGGCATCGTGACGGGTGACGGGTGACGGGCCTTGGAGCGCGCCGACGCCTCGGGAGTCCTCTGGGCGGTACGGATCTGGTGGTACGGATGGGAAAGCACCGCTCGGCCCCGGACGCCGTCGCGCCCAGCCTGCGGCTCCATGTCGCCGGGGACGGCCGGGTCGAGGCCGAGGGCTCGCCGTCGGTGTTCCTCGGCGACCCGGACGGCGCGCCCGGCGACCCCTTCGCCGCCTGGCACTGGGACGGACGGA
>NZ_JBHVHQ010000045.1:9579-21735 GCF_042800135.1 Streptomyces sp. NPDC057654
GACGGAAGCTCACCGTCCGCTGTGACCGCTACGGACTCCCCGCGGTCTTCTACGCGGCGACGGGCAACGGCCTGCTGCTCTCCACCGATCTGCCCCGGCTCCTGGACATGGGGGCGCCTGCCGCCATGGACGACGACGCTATGGCGGTGTTCCTGCGCCTCGGGACGTTCCTCGCCGAGGACACCCCGTTCCGGGCCGTACGCGTCCTGCCGCCCGGCGCGCGGATGGAGTGGACGCCCGTACGAGCCGGGGAGGGGCTCCGCTGGGCGACAGGCCACGGACTCGCTGCCCCATCGCATCCCTCCCCGCGGGAGATCACGCGCGGCGCGGCCGTCGAAGCCGCCGTGGAGCTGTTCCGGGCGGCCGTCGCCGCCCGGCTGCCGTCGGACGACTACGTGCTGCCGCTGAGCGGCGGCCGGGATTCCCGGCACATTCTGCTGGAGCTCGTCCGGCAGGGCGCGCCGCCCCGGCTGACCGTGACCACGGGAAAGTTCACCAGCCGCGACGCCGACCTGCGGACGGCGCGCCGCGTCGCCGCCGCGGTGGGCGTCCCGCACGCCTGTGTGCCGCGCGGCCCCTCGGAGTTGCGGGCCGAACTCGTCACCGGCCGGCTTCAGCAGCACTGCTCGGTGGAGGGCCCGTGGATGCTGGCGCTGAGCCGGTGCGTACGGGCGCACAGCGGGCTCACGTACGACGGGTTCGGCGGCGACATCCTGTGGCAGACGCCCTTCCACTACCGCCGTCCGCCGCGCGACAGGGAGCGCGTACGAATCCCGGCCAGGGCGGCGGCGTGGCTGGTGGAGCAGTACGGGCTCGACCCGATGCTGCCCCGCCTCATCCCGCCGGCCCGGCTCCGGCGGTGGAGCAGGGAACGCGCCGAGGCCCGTATCGCCGCCGAATTCGCCCGGCATCAAGGCGCGGCTTTCCCGTTGGCTTCCTTTCTCTTCTGGAACCGGATCCGGCGGGCCATCGGACCCCATCCCCTCCGGCTGATGGGCCACGGCGGGCTGCGGGTGCACTTGCCCTATCTCGACCACGACTTGTTCGACCTGACGGCGTCGCTGCCGGAACACGTCCTGGCGGACGAGGGATTTCATACCGAGGCGATCCGGCGCGCCTATCCGCGTTTCGCGCATCTGCCGTTCGCCGAGGGCCCGATGCGGCGCGGGTCCCGCGTGGCGGCCAACCGGCTGCTGTACCTCGCCGACCTGTCCTTTCACGCCCTCACCCGCGAGCGCGGGTGGTGGCGTTCGGCCGACGGGCTGCTCCCCCGGCTGCTCACCGGCGGCGGGCGCCCGCCGTCCTGGCGGACGGTGGACAAGTTCGCGCCGTTCGCCGTCCAGCTGTTCCAAATGGAGGCCCTTGTGTCCGGGCGGGGCCACTGAATTCGGCATCAGACCACCTTGGGAGAAGCGAATCCATGACCGATGTTCCAACGGTGCGCGATGACGGGCGAGCCGGCCGGCGCTCCTGGCAGATGATCGACGGGGCACTGGAATCCATCGATTTTCCGGGCCCTACGGATATGCGCTTTCCGGAATCCCTCGCCGAGTATGTGCTGGAGAACTTCTCCCGGCCGGGAGACTGGGTTCTCGACCCGTTCTGCGGCTTCGGCACGACGCTCGCGGTGGCCCATCGGCTGGGCCGGGAGGCCGTCGGATTCGAACGCGACGATCAGCGGGCCGCCTTCGCCAGGACCCGGTTGCCCGACCCCGCACGCCTCCTCACCGCGGACGCGGAGCATGTCGGCGCGGAGCACGTCGGCGCCGGGCCGTGGCCCCCGTTCGCGCTGCTGCTGACCAGCCCGCCGTTCACCAGTTTCCGTACGTCCGTGGGGCGCGATGTTCGCGAGACCCATCTCGACGACGCGCGCCGGATCTTCGCGAGCCTCACGCGCTTTCTCGCGCCCGGGGCGACGGTGGCGGTCGAGGTGTCCCAGCTGCGGCGTCCCGAGTGGCGCCGGACCCGGCCGCTGGTGTGGGAGTTCGGCATGCTGCTGGGCGAGCTCTTCCAGTTCAGCGAGGACATCGTCTTCGTGCAGACAGGGCCCGACCACGCGGCTCCCGGCTATCACCACACCCACGTCCTGGTGTTCCGCTACGAGCCGTGACGGCCGCGAGCAGGTCGCGGGCGATGTCGGAGGCTCCGTTCCCGGCGGGGGCCCCGTCCGCGGAGCGGGCCTCGGCGCTCTTGTCGGCGCTCTTGTCGGTGCTCGTGGCCGACAGCACGGCGGCGAGGCCGTCCGCGATGGCGTGCTCGTCCGGCTCCGCCACCACCGCCGCGTTCAACCGCCCGGCAGCGGCCCGCAGATGCACCCGCTGGTCGTCGAAGTCGCGGACGCCGGGCACGGCCACGGTCGGCACCCCGGACCGTACGAGCTCCTGCACGGTGTTGTAACCGGCGTGGGTGATCGCGGCGGTGGCATGGCGGTAGACGTCGTGGTCGGGCCCCAGGTAGGGGGCGACCCGTACGGGGCCGGGCAGTCCGGGCGGCACGAGGACGTGCCCGTCGAAGTGCGGGCCGGTGAGCACCAGCACGTCGACGTGCTCGACGGCCTCGCGGCGCGCGTACGCCCGTACGCCCTGGAGCGCGGCGTTGAGAAAACCGGCGGCATCCGCGTGGCCGCCCCCGCCCGCGACCACGGCGACCTTCATCGCGGACGTGTCCGGGGGCCATGGGGAGCGCGTACCGAGCAGGCGGCGTACGACGTCGTCCACGCCCACCAGGTGCACGCCGTGCTCCACGGCCTGCCGTTCGGGGTGGCCGAGCAGGTAGACGCGGCCGATGGCGGGCGTGTGGCGGGCGACCCAGGCGGCGGGGTCGGGGCGGTTGCGCTGGAAGCGATGGACGAGGAACTGGGGGCAGTCGAGCCGAGTCGCGTGCTCGTACAGCTCCCGCTGCACCGTCACGTCGTGCAACACCGCGTCGTCCGGGCGCAGTGCCTGGGCGACCAGCGCCTCGGCGAGGCGGTGGTCGACGGCGGGGCCGGTCCCGTGCAGGGGCTCGCCGACCAGGCTGTCGGCGTCGGTGGGGATGACGGTCTGGCCCAGGCCGTGGTCGTCGATGAGCCGCTGGTGGCGTTCGGTGAGCAGGAGCGAGTCCCAGCCCTGGGCGCGGAGTTCGGTGTGGACGGCGATGAGGCGGGAGACGTGCCCCAGGCCCCGGCCCCAGGTGAAGGAGACGACGCGGCGGGTCATGAGCGCTCCTGGGCGAGTGCGGCGGATGGTGCGTGTGGGCCGGGTCGTCGGTCGACGGCGCGTTCCTCGTCCACGGCGGCGGGGAGTGCGGCGGGAAGCGCGGCGGGGAGTGCGAAACGCACTTCGGCGGCTTCGCCGACCGGTCGCAGCGGCGTGACCGTCGCGTATCCGGCGGCGAGGAGGGCGGCCTCGCCGCCGTCGCGGGGCGCGGCCGGCTGGTGGGCGGCGTGGAGGAGGTCCGGGCCGAGGCGCTGGATGGTGAAGCGGCTGTCCGCGTGGGCGCCGAGTCCGGCGCGCCGCACTCCGGCGAGCCGGTGCGCGGGCACGTTCGGCACGTTCACGTTGCAGAGCGGCGGTGGCCGCCGCCGGTCGCGTGCGCGGGACAGGACCGCGGGGAGTACGGCCGCCAGGACGTCGAGCGCGGTGTCCCAGTGGTACGGCGCGCCGTGGACGAGGGAGAGGGCGACGGCCGGACGCCCGTACTGGATCGCGGTGAGGGCGGCGCCGACCGTGCCGGAGTGCAGTACGGCCGGGCCGATGTTGGCTCCCGGGTTGATGCCGGACAGGACGAGGTCGGGCGCCGGGCCGAAGGCGCCCTGACAGGCGGCCGCCACGATCAGCCCCGGCGGGCCCGCCACGGAGTGGACGGGGATGCCGGCCTCGCCCGCCGGGGTGCGGGTCCGGGTGCGTACGAGCCCGTCCGCGGCGACCGCGCGGCTGGTGCCGCAGCCGCTCTCGTCCCGTTCCGGGGCGGCCACGACCACGTCGAAGTCCTGGTCGTGGAGGTGGCGGGCCAATCGGTGCAGCCCTTCGCCCGTCACCCCGTCGTCGTTGGTCACCAGGACTCTGGCGCCCGCGGTCATGCGGTGCTCCTCCCCCGGGGCCGCCGGGCCGTTCGGCGCATCGGGGTCAGCCGCCGATCATGGACATGCTGCGGTCGGGGCGGACGAAGTCGGGGTGGTTGATCTTGTGTCCGGGCCACTTGTGCCAGAGGGCCTCGCGGATCATCAGCTCCACCGCGGGGTCGTCGGCGCCCGAGCGGAGGGCTGCGCGCAGGTCGGTCTCCTCCAGCGCGAACAGACAGACGCGGAAGGCCCCTTCGGCGGTGATGCGCATCCGGTTGCAGCTCGCGCAGAAGGGGTTGGTCACGGAGGGGATGAAGCCGAGCCCGCCGGGAGCGCCGTCGGCGAACCGGAAGGACGTGGCCGGCTGGGGCGAGTCCTGGGCGACGGGGACGAGGTCGAAGGCGGACGAGACGGCCGCCAGCGTCTCCTCGGCCGGCACCACCTTGTCGCGTTCCCAGGTCTTCTCGGCGTCGAGCGGCATGTACTCGATGAAGCGCACGTCGTAGCCGCCCTCGTGGGCCAGGCGCGCGAAGTCGACCGCTTCGTCGTCGTTGGTGCCGCGGATGACCACACAATTGATCTTGATGGGGTCGAACCCCGCCGCCCGCGCGGCCTCCAGCCCCTTGGTCACCTTGTCGAAGGCGTCCCGCCGGGTCATCTCGGCGTAGCGGTGGCTCAGCAGCGAGTCGCAGGACACCGTGACGCGGCGCAGCCCGGCCTCGCGCAGCGGCGCCGCGAGCCGGTCCAGCAGCAGCCCGTTGGTGGTGATGGAGACGTCCACCCCCTCCAGCGCGCACACGCGCCGCACGATCTCGGGGAGCTCGCGGCGTACGGTCGGCTCCCCGCCCGTGATCTTGAACTCGCGCACGCCCAGGGAGTGGAAGAGGCGCGCCAGGCGGTCGATCTCGTCGACGGTGAGGATCTCGTCCTTCTCCAGCCAGGGCAGCCCCTCGGCCGGCATGCAGTACGTGCAGCGCAGATTGCACTTGTCGATGACCGAGATCCGCAGGTCGCCCGCGACGCGGCCGAAGGTGTCGGCGAGCGGGCCCTCGGTGGGGGCGGGGCCCGGATTACGCCAGTCGTACGTGGGTGCGGCCATGGCTGCTGCTCCTGTTCTGTGCGGGGTTCTCGGCGGGTCGTCCAGCGGGTCGTCCGACGGTCGGGGCGGAATCCGCTTCCGGGCACAACTCCCGGAAGCGCTCCAGCACTTGCTCGGGGGACAGTTCGGAGGCGTCGAGGTGATGGACCAGGACGCGCGACGACAGCTCCTCGGCCACGTCCTCGAAGCACTGCGACACCAGAGACACGTAGGAGCTGGTGAAGGAGCGCTCCAGAACGCGGTTCCGCCGCCGCATCCGGCGCATCAGCACGTCCGTACGGGCCGTCAGGTGCACCACGGCCGCCGGGGGCGGCAGCGCCGAGGTGATCAGGTGGTGGTAGCGGTAGTAGGTCTCGTACTGCTGGGCGCTCAGCGCGCCGCTGTGCCGCATCGCCTTCGCGTACGCCAGCGAGCTGTGCACGTCCTGGTCCAGCACGCTGCCGCTGCCGGTGCGCAGGTTCTGCAATACGCGCAGCAGCAGGGTCTCCAGCTGGCACAGGAGCGCCGAGCCGCTGTCGCCGCGCAGATAGCGCGTCAGGTAGTTCTCCCGCGCCCCGCCGCGGCTTCTGCCGCGGTTGACGGGGACGATGTCCCGTACGTGCTGGGTCCGCGGCGCGCGGGCGGTGTGCTGTTTGAGCAGCGTGCTCTTGCCCACGGCGGGCGGGCCCAGGACCACGATGGGGGCCGGGGCCGCCTCCCGCCACAGGGCCGGGACCGGATCGATCAGGCGGCGCGCCGCCCGCTCGATGTCGGCCACGGGCACGTCGGCCATGGACGCGTCGGCTTCGGCCGCCGGGCGGGAGAACCGGTGCGCCTCCTTGCTCAGGCAGTGCGCGGCCGCGGGTTCCAGCTCGCCGTGCGCAATGCCGTCAGGGAGGCCGTCAGCGAGGCCGTCCAGCGCCCGCCACCGCAGGTGGGGGCCGGGGGCCCGGCCCGTGTCCAGGCTGCGCCGCCAGGTGAACACCCGCAGGTCGTAGGGGACTTCGCGGTGCGGCCCGGAGGGTACGTAGAGCTCGGCGAGGTAGTCCAGCCGGGCGGCCGGTACGCGCTGCCCGCAGGCTCGGCCGGCTGCGGCCGCGGCGGCCTGGCGTGCCGTTCCTCCGGGCGGAACCTCGGCCCACGGGAGGCCGGCGCCCTCAGATTCCGTGTGCGGACCGGGATCGGTGAGCAGGACCCGGCCCCGGCTGTCGAGGATCAGGCACGCGGCACGGCGGTGGGCGGGGCGGTGCCCCGGCGGGAGATCGGTGAGCATCGCGTTCCTCACGGCTCGGTCGGCAAGAGGCGGGGGTCGGGGGCGGGGTGCACAGGGACAGGCGGAGTGGGTGGGAGGAGGTCCCTCACCCCGTCGGGCGCTCGGGTACGGGCCAGCCGCGCCAGCGACAGCAGGGCCACCCGCTCCGCGAAGGCGACGGGGTCCACGTCCCGTCCGGCGCGGGCGCGGGTCTCCCGCGGCGGCAGCAGCCAGGAGAAGCGCACATCGCCGCGGATCAGCGCGTCCCTGACGGCGGCTTCGGCGCTCCCGGCGGTGTGCGACAGCGCCGCCCACACCCGGAAGTCGGGCCGCTCCAGCGCGTCGCCCGCGAGGGGCGCGTCCGCGCCGAGGAGGGCGGGGGCCTCGGCCAGCCCCCGCACCCGGCAGCCCGGCGACTCCGCCACCCGCAGGACGCGGCTCGCCGAGCCCGTTCCCCGTACGGGCGGCAGCCCCAGCCACCACCGCTCCTCCACCGGCTTGCCCTTGGGAACCCCCGGGGGATCGAGGATCTCGCCGCGCCATCCCCGGCGCGCCAGGTCGGCGCGCAGCCGGCCGGCGGAGACGGGGAACAGGGACGCGGCACGCCATCGCGGCACCCGCACCCCGTCGGGGAGAGTGTGCAGCACCTGCCACCGGCGGATCGGCGAGGCTTCGATGTCGGCCAGCAACCGGCGGTAGGAGTCGGCGGGGAACCGCACGCCGCCGCCGAGGTGCGGCTGCGCCTCGACCAGGCAGGTCAGCAGCAGGAACCCCAGGCCGCCGTCCGGCTCGGCGCGCGGCGCGGGCCACGGCGCGCGCCCGAGGACTCCGACGTAGCGGCACCGGTCCCCGTCGGTGACCGTCCCCGAGGCGTGCCCCGGATCCTCACCGCGTGCCAGGCACCGGCCGATGCGCGTCCATACGGTGTCCTGTCCCGGCTGGCCCCGTGACGGAATCGAGGGGAGTTCGGGCGAGGGGTGGAGCGTGCGGGCGCGGGCCGCGTCGGGTGACCGGGCCGGACGCCCGTACAGACAGGCCGCGATCTCGCTGTCCAGCTCGACCAGCGGGGACCCGAGGCGGGTACGGAGGAGCAGCGCGAACAGTCCGATGCCGGAGAGGGCCACCGTTCCGTGCGGCGGCAGCGGGTCGTGCCGGCTGGTGATGAACGCCGGGCCCGGAGCAGGGTCGGCGGCCGGGCCGGGGCGGATCTCGCGCAGCCGGCCTCCGTACTGCGCGGCGGAGTAGCCCAGCCGGCCGGTCAGGAGTTCTTCCAGATCGGTGGCGGCGACCGCCACTTCGATGTCCGGAACGGCCACGGCCACGGGCGGTTCCGCGGTGAGGCCGCCCCCGGCCCGTAGCCGCATGGTCCGTGCGGCCGAGGGCCGCGCGTGCGCGTCCACCACGACGAAGCGGTAGACAGTCTCGCGCAACCGGCCGTGCGCGGCGGCGGCGAGTTCCCGGAGCGCCTGTTCCCGGCCCTCGGAGGGGAGTCCCGTCAGCTGTTCCAGCAGGCGCGCGGCCGGGACCGCCCGGTCCTCCGCGGCGAGGGGCCCGATCCGGGAACCGGGATGGTACGTACGGTCGCGGCGCTCGCCCGTGGCCCGTGCCCACGCCAGTGCGTTCCGCTCCCGCCGTACGGTCCCCGGTGCGCCCGGCACCACGGTGATCCGGTCTCCCGGCGCGGGGCGCAGGATCTTCCGGCGCGGATCGTCGGCGCGCAGGGCCTGGTCCACGAGGCCGGGCGGTACGGGGAACTTGTGGGCGTTGAGCCATGCCGCGTCGCCGAGCCCGTACTGCCCCTCGGGCAGCGGGGCCACGCAGGCGGGGCGGGCCTGGGCCAGCAGCGCCGTCAGCGGTTCCGCCCAGTCGGCGTCCGCGCCCGGCGGCTCCCCCTCCACGCTGCGGGTCTCCACGATCGGCTGACAGGGCGTCAGAAGCAGGTCCGGCGCCCCGGCCCCGGTCAGCCGGTCCACCCAGGCGGGCGTGGTCAGGCTGTCGACCATGTGCCACACAAAGCAGTCCGGCGTACGGACGGCCAGGCCGTGCTCCGGGCCGTCGAACGTCGAAGGCGTCCACGTCAGCTCCAGCCCCGGGCGCGGGGTCAGCGTCATCCAGTCGCGCACCACGGCCGTATCGGTGAAGCCGAGCCGCCGCAGGGCATGGGCGATGCGGGGGTCGTCGGGGTGCAGCACGGGGAGGGCGCGGTCCAGGAGGTGGAGCGAGGCGACGTCGAAGTGATCGCGGTGCGAGTGGGAGATCCACACCGCGTCGGGGCGCGGGAGGGCGCGGGGCCGGATCCGCCGGGCGGGGGCGAAGCCCATCAGCCCGCCGCGGTAGCTGTCACGCAGGTGCGGATCGCAGAGCAGCGTGAAGCCGCCCGCGCGCACCAGCAGCGTCGCGTGACCGGCGACCTCGATCGTGATGGACATACGGGCCTCCTCACCGATTCCGCGGGGCCGGGTCGGCGCCGCCGGACGTCACGCGGTCCTCTCCGCCTTCCGGTCGGTGCGCGCTGACGCGCAGGCGTTCGGCCAGGCCGCGGAAGGCGCGCCCCCGGCAGTACAGGGCGGACTTCTCGGCCGCCGTCATCTGGCCGAGCGTGCGCCCGTCCCCGTCCTCCGGCACGAACACGGCGTCGTAGCCGAACCCGGCGTCGCCGCGCGGCCGTTCGGTGATGCGCCCCCGTGCCACGCCCTCGCCGACCACCCGCCGGCCGTCCGTATGGCACAGCAGGGCCACGGTCCGTACGCGCGCGCCGCGCCGCTCCGCGGGTACGCCCGCCAGCTCCGCCAGGACCTTCGCCACGTTCTCGGCGTCGTACGCGCCCTCGCCCGCGTACCGGGCCGAGCGCAGTCCGGGGGCGCCGCCGAGGGCGTCCACTTCCATCACGGTGTCGTCGGCGACGGCGAGGCGCCCGGTGGCGCGGGCCACCGCGGCGGCCTTGAGGTAGGCGTTCTCCTCGGCGGTCGTACCGTCCTCGACGACGTCGGGCAGCCACGCGGGCCGGGGCAGGAGGTCCAGGCAGCCGTACAGCAGGGCCCGGATCTCCGCGGCCTTGGCCGCGTTGGCGGTGGCCAGGACTGCTTGCAGCATGCGGAACTCCTCAGCGGCGGTGAACGGGTGTCATTGGCGGCTGCCATCGGTGGCTGTGAACAGGGGTCATTCGGCGTCACGCCGCCCCGGCAGCGGCGCGGGTTCCGACCGGCTGTGGCCCATGGCGAGATAGCCCCCGTCGACGGGAAGGTCGGCGCCGGTGATGAAGGTCGCGCCCGGTCCGCACAGGAAGAGCACGGCGGCGGCGATCTCCTCGGGCTCCCCCACCCGCCGCAGCATGTGGTGTCCGCCCAGTACGGGCCCCCAGCCCGCCCGGTCGCCGCCCGTCATCCGCTCGACCTCGGGGGTCCACACCAGGCCCGGCGAGACGCTGTTGACGCGGATGCCGTCGTCGGCGAGGTCGAGCGCCTGACAGCGGGTCAGCGCCAGCAACGCCCCCTTGCCGGCGCTGTACGTCCACTGGCCGGGCTGCGCGATATGCCCGGAGATCGACGCGACGTTGACGACGGCCGCGCCCTGGGCCAGGCGCAGCAGGGGCCCGACTTCGGCGGTCATCATGGCGCTGCCCTTGACGTTCGTCGCCAGGCTCCGGTCCCAGTCCTCGGGCCGGGCCCGCTCGCCGCGCGCCAGGAACGTGGCCGCGCAGTTGACGAGCGCGCGCACCGGCAGCCCGACGGCCTCGGCGGCCCTCGCCGCCGCCCGGCAGTCCGCCTGCCGCGAGATGTCCCCGGCCACCTCGGTGGCCGTGCCCTCCAGTTCCTTGACCGTGCGGTGCAGGGTGTCGGCGTCCCGGTCCACGAGGACGACGTGCGCGCCCGCCGCGGCGAAGGCGTGGGCCGTGGCGCGCCCGATGCCGGAGGCGCCCCCGGTGATCACGCAGGTGGCGCCGGCGAACTCCGGCGCCGGTCGCCGCGCGGCCGGCGCGGTGCTGCCGGCGGTGGTGAGCGGCGCTGTCATGGCTGGCCCCAAAAATCGATGATGCGGTGCGCGCGGCGTGGGCACGTCACCCACATATACACATAGTGATTAGATCATCACAATCCGCAACCGCAGGAGGTGTGCCCGCCTCTCCCGCGAGGCCGCGTGCCGGCGGTCCCCTCAGCCCCGCTCGGAAAGGACGGCAGCGAGTTGAGCAGGTCTCCGGGGCCCCCGCCCCGCCTCGTCCTCCCCCCGGAAGACCGCCTCCTCTCCCCCGGCACCGGGTGGACGCGGGCGCACTGGGAGGCCGTCGCCGATCACCTGCTGGACGCGCTGCCGCCGTACATGAGCCCGTAC
Source organism: Streptomyces sp. NPDC057654 (assembly GCF_042800135.1). Classification (NCBI taxonomy): domain Bacteria; kingdom Bacillati; phylum Actinomycetota; class Actinomycetes; order Kitasatosporales; family Streptomycetaceae; genus Streptomyces; species Streptomyces sp. NPDC057654. The sequence continues at coordinate 20,281 of NZ_JBHVHQ010000045.1, forward strand.
GGGGCAGCGGTGCACCCGCCGGGGCCGCCCAGTTGGTCCGGCCGCCGCGTCGACGGCCTGGAGGGCTTCGCCCGCAGCCTGCTCCTGGTCGCCGTCCGCCTCGCCGGGGCCGGGGGCGCGGACCCGTCCGACCGGGCCGGTCGCTGGGCGCGGGGGCTGGTGGCCGGGACCGCCGCAGACGGCCCCGAGGCGTGGCCGGACATCGCCGACGGCTCCCAGCAGATCGTGGAGGCCGCGGGGATCGCGCTCTCCCTCCATCTGTCCAGGCCGTGGCTGTGGGACCGGCTCGCCCCCGCCGAGCAGGAGGGCGTCGCCCGCTGGCTCGGCGGAGTGACCGGCAGCCGCACTCGGGACAACAACCACGTCCTCTTCAAGGTCGTGGTGGAGGAATTCCTCTGCTCCATCGGGGCGCTCGCGGACCGCACCGGGATCGAGGCCGGGCTCGCGCGCGTCGACGCGTGGTACCGGGGCGACGGCTGGTATCAGGACGGGCCGCGACGGCGCGGCGACTACCGCGACCCCGCCGACGGCGCGATCCGCTCACAGGCCGGGCCGGGTTACGACGCCGGGGACCGCTTCGACTACTACAACGCGTGGGGCTTCCACCTCTACACCCTGCTGTGGTCGGACATCGCGGGTCCGGCCGGGCGGGAACGCGCCACCGTCTACCGCGCGCGGCTGCGCTCGTTCCTGACGCAGTACGTGCACCTCTTCGGCGCGGACGGCGCGCCGGTGCACCACGGCCGGTCGCTCCCCTACCGGTTCGCCTCCCTCGCCCCCGTCTGGCTCGGCGCCTGGGCGCATGACAGCACCGCGGACGGCGTGGACGGCGCGGGGCCGCCGCTGCCGCCCGGTCTCACCCGTCGGCTGGCGAGCGGGACGCTGCGCCACTTCGTGAGGCGCGGTGCGCCGGACGCGCGGGGGCTGCTGCGGCGGGGGTGGTACGGGGCGTTCTCGCCCGGTGCTCAGGCGTACAGCGGTCCGGGGGCGCCGTATGCGGCGAGCAAGGGTTTTCTGGGGCTGCTGCTCCCGCCGGAGCACCCGGTGTGGACCGCGGTCGAAGGCCGGCTGCCCATCGAGGACGGGGACTGCGTCCGGCCGCTGCCCACGCCCGGCTTTCTCCTTCACGGCACGCGGCGGGACGGTGTCGTGCGGCTGCTCAATCACGGCAGCCATTACCTGACGGCCCCGCCGGCCGCGCACCGGGACGACCCGCACTACGCCAAGTTCGCCTATTCCTCCCGTACGGGACCGGAGGTCGGCGAAGCCGCCGGCGAAAGGCTCGACAATCACATCGCCCTGATCTCGCCGGACGGGAATGTCTCGCGGCGCGAAGGAATCCACCGCGTGATGGTGGGAGATGGTCATGCGGCGTCCTGGCACCGGCCGCGATTCGATGACGCCGTGCTGCCGGATGGCGGCGGCTCTCGTCGTGCATTCCGCATCGACAGCGTG
>NZ_JBHVHQ010000046.1:0-21131 GCF_042800135.1 Streptomyces sp. NPDC057654
GGGCCCCCGGCGCCAGCGGGGCCGCTACCGGCCCCCCGGCCGCGAGGCCGTGGGGGCCCGCTCCGCCTCGCACCGGGCAGCGGGCGGCATCCGCAGGCGGCCTGTCGGTGTTGCCCGCCATGTCAGGAACGCTCCGCGGCAAGCAGGGCGTAGCCCGACTCGGGCAGTGCGGCGAAGGCGTCGAGTGCGGCCGCCCCGTCGGTGAGCTGAGCGCCCAGTTCCTGCGGCGCCTCGTCGGCCAGTTGCCGCATCAGCGCGGTGATCCGCTGATACGTGGGACGCACCTCGTCCCCGATGTCCGTGAACTCCAGCACCTTCCAGCCGGCATCGGCCAGCTGCTGCCGGTACTCCTGCTCGGTTGCCATTGAGGCGACCTGGAAGACGCCCGCGGTGGCCTCCACCGCCGCCTTGGCCGAGCCGTGGACCGTGCCGCGCAACAACGGATCGGCCACGACCAGCCTGCCGCCCGGTCGCACGACCCGGTGCGCCTCGGCGAGCGCGGCCGGCCGGTTCTGAATGTGCAGCAGCGATTCGATGGCCCAGGCCGCGGCGAACGACGCGTCGGCATAGGGGAGTCGTGTGGCGTCGGCCAGTTCGAAGCGGGTACCCGCGGCGCGGGGACGTGCCGCGGACCACTCGTCCAGAGCCTGTCGGGCCTGCCGCACCTGGTAGTCGCTGACGGTGATTCCGGTGACCGCACCCCGGGTCCGCTCGGCGATCCGCAGTGCGGGCCGCCCTGTGCCGCACCCGATGTCCAGCAGATGCGCGTCCTCGCCGGCGAGTGGGCCGAGGAGGTCGGCCACCGCGTCGGTCAGCGCGTCCGTGGCCGCCCCGACCGGATGTTCCGCACCGGCCCGGCCGAACAGGCCGACATGGATGTTGCCGCCGAGCGCCTGGGTGAGCACGTCGGTGAGCCGGTCGTACATCTGCGCTACGTCGTCAGAAGTCGGCTGCGATTGCTGTGCCATGGTGGACCTGCCTTTCGGTACGGGCAGCACGGGGCGAACCGAGGGAAACGGACGTGGGCGACCGCGGCCGACTCGCCGCGGCGGACCGGAGGCCGGTGTGCTGCCCAGACCCACTCGGCCGAGCGGGTGGCCGGCTGTCCCGTGTGCGGCCACGTCGTCGGCCGTCGTCCGGACAGTGGTCTTCGCGGTCCCCACCGGGCGTTCCGGAGACGGGGAGCGCCGGGCGATGATGCTGTAGGCGGAGACTTTGTCGTGCAGGAGGCCGGCGGACATGTTGTCGGCCATGACGCGTAATTCTTCCAGGGGGCCGGCGGTGCCTGTGGGGAAGCAGCGTCCGATGTTGGATTTCACTTGGCCGAACCAGTGGGCGACGTCGGCGTTGGACGGCAGGACGCGCATGTCGGCGATGGAGAAGCCGTTCGACCGGATGGCGTCGGCGAAGTATTCGGGCGTCTTGCGGTTTCCGCAGGCGAGCCGGTCGACGTCGTCGTGGATCTCGGAGGTGTAGCCGTCGAGATTCCCCTTGAACAGGGTGTCGGAGATGATGACGGTGCCGCCTGGACGGACCCGGGTGGCGAGGGCTTTCAGCGACTGTTCGAAGACGTCGTCGCGGAAGTGCGTGTAGACACCGCGGATGACGACGAGGTCGTAGGGAATCTGCGGGTCGGGGAGGCGGTCGATGTCCTGGCCGTTGCACAGGTACAGGCTGATGCGGTCGCTGAGGTCGTGGTCGGCGAAGTAGTCGGCGCAGTAGGCGAGTTGTTCCGGGCTGATGTTGACCGCGTCGATGCGTGGGGTGTCGTGGAAGCGGCGGGCGAGCAGGTAGGTGATGAATCCCCAGCCGCAGCCGAGGTCGAGGACGCGGCCGATCGGCGGGCGGGGGCCGGTGAGCAGGCCGGCGTGGTGGAGCTGGCGGTCGAAGAAGCGGACTCCGGCCTCACCGAGGTTGAGGGGGCGGCGGGCGCCTTCGTAGATGCCCCACTCGAACAGGCAGGTGTCGCCGAGGACCTTGCGCCAGTCGCCGGGGTCGTCGGCGTAGGTGGAGACGACCTTGCCTCGGTAGGGGTCGGGCGTGTCGCTGTCGATGACGGTCACGCTGTCCGGCAGGGGAACGCGCCGAGGCCGGGCGGTGGTGGTCATCGGTGGCCTCCCCGCAGGTGGGCGCGGGCTTCCCGCAGGCGGACGCGGCCGAGTTGCAGCCGGCCGGACATGTCCTTCGAGCGCGCGGGAGCGACGGCTCCGCACCGCGGGTACAGGTCGTGGCGGGGCCCCTCGGGAAGGGCGCACCGCCGGAGTTTCCGATGGGCGGGCAGGACGACCGCATTGCCTACGGTGATGCCGGATTCTGGCGTCGAGTTCACAACACTCTCCACTGTTCAGGGCCGGTCTGTTCGGGGCCCGGGGCGGCTCGATCGTTTTGTTCGTTCGTTCATTCCGCCCTGTGCGCCGTCGGAGACCCGTCCGGGGCGGCGCTGGCGCCGGCGGCGTCGAGGATGCCGCGACGGTGCGGGCATGGCTCCACAAGACATCCGCTGTCGGCCAAGAAGAAGGAGCCCAGCACCACGCATGCGTGCACGCGTTGCACGCATGCGTGCTTGTGAAATCCGGATGGGTTGACATGGGCACCGCGAACACGAAGCGTCGGCGCCACAGCGACCGCGCGGACCACCCAGTCCTACGAAGCAGCCGTCGCCCTCGCCTCCCCCTTGATGTGGGCGTGACATTCGACAACAGAACCTAGGGCGTTCGCCCGCGGGCGAGACGGTTCGGACCGTCGGCGGTGCGGTACCCGCAGTCATAGAGGCAATGCCGGACGGGCGACCACACCGCATCAGCCCCCAGGACAGCCCGGACCCCGGTCATACATTGCCGTGTGAAGGAGCCGGAACCGTGTTCTTCGTCGACACCCTGAAGTTCGAGGGCCTGGGCAATCGCAGCTACCTGGCGGGTGGTGCGCGGCGGGCGGTCGTGGTCGACCCGCCGCGCGACATCGACCAGGTGATCGCGGCCGCCGCCCGGCGCGGAGCGCGGATCGTGTACGTGGCCGAGACGCATGTGCACAACGACTACGTCTCCGGCGGTCTGGAGCTGGCCCGGGTGACCGGGGCGCGCTATCTGGTCCCGGCCGCCGCCGACGTCGCCTTCGCCCGTACCCCCGTCGAGCACGGCGACACGGCCGACGTGGACGAGGGCCTGGTGCTGCGCGCCGTAGCGACGCCGGGCCACACGCCGCACCACACCTCGTACGTACTGGAGGACGGCGGGCGCGCGGTGGCCGCCTTCACCGGCGGGTCGCTGCTCATCGGCACCGTCGGGCGGCCGGACCTGGTGGAGCCGCGGCTGACGGAGCGGCTGGCCCGCGAGCAGCACGCCTCCGCCCACCGGCTCGCCGCCGCGCTCGACGACGAGGTGCGGGTGCTGCCCACGCACGGCTTCGGCAGTTTCTGCTCCTCCTCGTCGCAGGCCGCGGGCGACGCCACGACCATCGGCAAGGAGCGGCGCACCAACGACGCCCTCACCCTGGACGCGGACGCGTTTGTCGCCCAACTGCTGGCGGGGCTGGAGGAGATACCCGCCTACTACGCGCACATGGGCCCGGCCAACGCCGCCGGCCCCGCCCCCGTCGACCTGACTCCGCCCGAGCCCGCCGACGCCGCGCGGATCGCGGAGCGGCTGGCGGCGGGGGAGTGGGCGGTGGATCTGCGCGGCCGCGTCGCCTTCGCGGAAGGGCACGTGGCCGGGTCGTACAACTTCGAGGGCGACGGCAGACTCGCCACGTACCTGGCCTGGCTGATCCCCTGGGGCAAGCCCGTCACGCTGCTCGCCGACACCCCCGACCAGATCGCCGCCGCCCAGCGTGAACTGGTGCGCGTCGGCATCGACCGCCCGGCAGGCGCCGCCACCGGTGACCCGTACACCTGGATACCGGCCGGCGACCGCCTCGCCTCCTTCCCCCGCGCCTCCTTCGCCGATCTCGCCGCCGCCCGCGAGCGCGGCGAGCCGGTCGTGGTGCTCGACGTGCGCCGCGCCGTGGAACGCGCGGCCGGATGCGTCGAAGGCGCGGTGCACATCCCGATCCATGAACTCCACGACCGCCTGGACACGGTCCCGCCCGGCACCGTATGGGTGCACTGCGCCGGCGGCATGCGCGCGGCCATCGGCGCCTCCCTCCTCGACGCCGTGGGCCGCCGGGTCGTCGCGGTGGACGACGGCTTCGAGTCCGCGGCGGAGGCGGGGCTGCGCGTCGTCGGTTCCTGAGCCCGGTACGGCGGTCAGGCGGAGCCGCGGCGTCCAGGTCTACTGGGCACGGCAGGCCCTGAGATAGCTGAGGAACGATGCCTGGAGCCCCGTCACGTGCGTGTCGTGCATGAGTGCGCTGGTGACGGATCCGCCGCGTGAGGTGAGGCGGTGAAGGAACGTGGCCGTGTTCTTCGTGAGATTCTGGTAGACCGCCAGGTCTCCGAGGATCTCCCGGTCGTTGAAGGTCACGTGAAGCTTGGCAGCGGGCAGGGCGTCACCCGTGGCTTGCAGACGAGCGAAGACCTGGCTGTCCGCGTTGACGATGCCGGGGCTGCCCGCGCCGACGCTCTCGAAGAAGGCGCCCTTGGTGAGCCAGGCGTAGAGACTGAAGAGTCCGCCGTAGGAATAGCCGAAGAGGCCGTGACCGCTCGGGGCTGTGCCGTAGTCGCGTTCGATCCGCGGGTGCAGGTCGTCGGTGAGGAAGTCCAGGAACAGGTCCGCGCGGCTGTCGCTCAATTCGGCGAGGTAGGCGTCAGCCTGCTCGCGAGTCGTCGTGCCCGCCGCGACCCCCATCTCCACCGCGTCGACGAACTCCTTCGCGATGGGTTCGCCGGGGGGCACGAGGTCCCGGTTGCGCAACCGCTCCCAGTGCTCCGCTTCCTCGCCCGCGTAACCCACGCTGACTTGCACGTAGGGCCGAATCGCCTGCATGGGGTCCAGTTGCGTGACGATGAGCGGGGCGGTCATGCCCACGGCCCAGTTGCCGTCGAGCACGTACACGACAGGCGCTTGCGACGTGGCAGGGTCGTAGCGCGGTGGCGTGGTGACCCAGACGCCGTAGTCGTGCCCGCCGCTGGAGCGCGTCTCGAAGTAGTCGGTGTGGGCGAGGCAGCCCTGCCACATGGTGCTCATCTGAGGTCCTTTACGATGCGGCCGGCCTGGATCACGAGGACGGCGTTGGCGGGGTCGGAGAACAGTTCCGGGTCTTCGAGCGGGTTGCCGTTCCACAGAACGAGGTCCGCCTGCGCGCCGGGAGCGATGACACCCGCCTGGCCGGACAGGCCGAGGATCTCGGCGTTGGTCCGGGTCGCCGCCACGAGCGCCTCCATCGGCGTCTCGATGGCGGCGCGCAGGCTGAGTTCTTTGCCGCGACGGTCCTGGGCCGGGCCGATGAGGTCGGACCCAAGCCCGATCCGCACCCCCGCGTGCTTGGCGACAGTGAGAGCCTCCGTCATCCGCTCGCGTGCGCCCTCGGCCCGGTCGCGGGTCGACTCGGCGAGACCGGCTCCGGCGGTGTCGTGCAGCAACTGCTCGACGACGGCGAACGTGGGCACGAGGGCGACCTCGCGAGCGGCCATCAGGGCCGCTGTGGACGCGTCGAGGCTGGTGCCGTGCTCGACACAGCGCACCCCGGCCTCGACCGCGTTGCGTATGCCCTCGTTGTTGTGGGCGTGGACGGTCACGTAGGTGTTCCGTGCCGCGGCCTCTTGAACCGCGACAGCGATCTCTTCGACGGTGAACTGGGTGTCGGTCAGTCGGTCGTGTGCGCCCACCACTCCGCCGGTCACGCAGAGCTTCAGGAAGGAGGCTCCGCGGCGGAAGGCTTCGCGGACGTTGTGCCGTAGCTCGTCCGCGTTGCCCGCCATCATGGAGAGGGCGCACAGGCCCGGGATGTGGTGGCTGCTCCACAACTCGGTGGGTTCCCATTCGGCTCCGTAGTAGCCGTGCCCGCCGACCTGGCACTGGACAGGTCCGCACGACAGGACGCGCGGTCCTCTGACCTTGCCCTTCGCGATCGCGGTGACGACGCCGCCGTCGATCCCGCCGGTGTCGCGAACAGTGGTGAAGCCGGCGTCGAGCGCCGCGCCGGCCGTGGCGAAGATGTCCGCCGCGATCTCGGCGGCGCTGATCCGAAACGAGAAGTGCGGCTGGATCGGGCTCGACAGGCCCAGGTGGACGTGAGCGTCGATCAGGCCGGGCGTCATCGTCAATCCCTCGGCGTCGAGACGCTCGCCGTACGCGCTGGAGGCGCCCAGCCGGGTGACGCGGCCGTTCTCGACAGTGACGTCGACGTTGCCGGGATCGCGCCCCGAGCCGTCGATGACCGCCGCGCCGACTACGTGAGCAGGTCCCATAGCCGATCCTCCGCCGTTGCGAGCTGACTGCGACCATGTGTGGAGCACCATGGAACCGCCCATCCTTTTTCCAATGGATAAACTACGGGAGTGACCCTGTCAACCGCGGAACGCAAGGGCAGCGCGCGCGAGCGACTCCTGGCACGGCTTCTCGACGCCTTCGGCGAGGCCCTGCCCCCGCCGGAGACGTCGCTCCGTGAGGTCGCCGCCCGGATCGAGACCAGCCACGCCCTGCTGCGCTACCACTTCGGGTCGCTCTCGGGCGTCTTGGCCGCCCTGCTTGAGGCGCAGCGATCCCGTGACAACGAGACACTCTTGGAGGCCGCCCGACAGGGCACCTTCGACGATTTCGTCGTGGCGATCTGGCGTGCCTATACCCGGCCGGAGCGACTGTCGCGTGCCCGCGGCTTCTTCTACGTCGCCGGACTGGCCGCGTACGGCCCCGAGGACTTCCGTGAGTTCGTGGAGTCGATCGGCGACCTGACCGCGATGCTGTCGTCACTCGCGGAACGCGAAGGGCTCGATGCGAAGGAAGCGCGAGATGTGGCCGCCGTCACCGTTGCCGCGATCCGCGGCCTCCTCTTGCAGGAGATCCTGACTCCGGGAACCCGCCCGGAGGACGCGGTCACCTTGATCCTGCGCATGCGACCGGCAGACGGGCGATCCGCATGAGATGGCGCCTGGACGGACGGCGATTCGCCATGACGTTTGGGCGCCCCGGCGGCACCACCTGCCTGTGACGACTGCCCCCTGACCGCTGACTCCTGACTTCTGACCGCTGACGGTGGACCGACCGCCGGAGCCGTCCACGGACACGGTCGCCGGTCGCCGCTCGCGTCAGCCGTCGACCTCCTCCACAGGCCGGTCGAGGTTGCGCCAGGCCCGCGGGGTCAGCCCGTACGCCTGCTTGAACACCTTGCTGAAATGCGTGGCGTCCACGAAGCCCCAGCCGCGCGCGATCGCCGCGATCGTCCGGTAGCGGGCCCGCGGGTCGGCGAGTTCGCGGCGGCACTCCTCCAGGCGGTGCGAGCGGATCCACTCGCCGAGCGTGACGTTCGACTTCGCCAGCACCGCGTACAGATGGCGGACCGAGATGCCGTGCGCGGCGGCGATCCGTTCGGCGGAGAGGTCGCGGTCGGCGAGGTGGGTGCGGAGGTAACGCATGATGCGCAGGTTCAGGGTCTCGGCCATGGGGGCGCGGGCCAGGTCCGAGTTGCCCAGTTGGGAGGCGACGACCGCGCGGACCAGCTCGATGCTGGGCTCCGCTATCGCCTCGGCGTTCGGGCCGCGGTGCAGGGCCTCGGTGACGGCCAGTTGCTTGAAGTATCCGGCCGCGAGCCCGGCGACGGGGTTGTCGGGGCCCAGCGTCGTGGCGGTGATCTCGCGCAGCGACCGTTCGGGCAGCGCGAGCGCCGCGCGCGGGAAGCGCAGGAAATGCTGATCGACGCCCGAATCGAAGGCGAGCGTGTAGGGGACAGCCGTGTCGTAGAGGGCGAAGTCGCCGGGTTTCAGCAGGGCCTCGCGCCCGTTCTGAATCACCATGCTGGAGCCCGACATCTGGAGCCCGAGGAACACGGCCGGCTCCGTGTCCTCCCGTGCCAGCCGCGGCGTCCGCTGAATCGTCAGACCGGTGGCCTGCGCGGAGCAGATGCCGATGACCCCGGCATTGTCCAGCTCCACCTGGACCGAGAGATCCTGCGGCGGGAGGTGGTGATTGATGTCGATGCGCACGACGGATTCCCATACCGCGTGCCGGATGAGTTCTTCCCGGTCTCCCGGCGGAAAGGCGTTGGTGTCCAGTGACTCGCGCACCCAGGACGCCCCCTCCCTGAGAGGCTCTGGCGGGCAGTGGGTCTGCGGGGCAGATGGTATCGCGGCGCAGCATGCACGGGTCGGCGCACAACCGACCAAGTTTCGTGCACGCTCAGCAAACTCGGCGGAACACAGCCAGCCTAGAGTCGTCATCCGTCGAAGCGAAAGCGTCAATGGCGACGAGGCGTCGAAGCACGTCGACGACCGGCAGGATTCACGCCAATTGCCTCGCACGGGGGGCGAGACAATTGGCGCCTGCCCGCGCCGGACGCTGTCGACCCGGCGCCCGCACCCGCCCCGTACGCCTTGACACCGCGCTGCGGGCGTCCAGGGGCGGGTGGCGAGCGGGGCGCCCGCACGCGGCGGCACGGCACTCGCGTCCGTATCGACGCGAGGACAGCGGAACAGGGCGGTCGTGCAAGAAGGGCGGCACCACGCCCCCGACGCGTTCGCCGCCGTCGCCGCGCAATTGCGCTCGTACTTCGAGGGCCGCCTGACCAGCTTCGACATCGAATACGCCGCGCCCGGCACCGAATTCCAGCAGCGTGTACGGCAGGCCCTGGACGTCATCCCGTACGGGACCACGACCACGTACGGCCGCCTCGCCGACAGCCTCGGAGCGCCGCGTTCCGCTGTACGGGCCCTCGCCGCCGCGATCGGCGCGAATCCGCTGCCGGTCGTACGCCCCTGCCGCCGCGTCATCGGCGCGGACGGCTCCCTGACCGGCTACGCGGGCGGCCTCGACCGCGAGCGGCAACTGCTCCTGCACGAGGGGCAGGTCGAGATCGCGATGCGCACGCCCGTTGCGATGCCGTAACGGATTCGTCCGCTGCCGCGGGTTCCTAATTTCTGTAACGGGTTCTAGTCTGTGCGCGGTCGGCGCGGAGTCCGCGCGATCCCAGCCTCCAGGAGGGCCCGTGCACCTCGAATACACGCCGGAACAGCAGCGGTTGCGCGCCGAACTGCGCGCGTACTTCGCGGAGCTGGTGCCCGACAACGCCTACGCCCGCTACGCCGACCCCGCCGCGCAGAAGCGCTTCTACCGTGAGACCGTCCGCCGCCTCGGCGCCGACGGGCGGCTCGGCGTCGGCTGGCCGGAGGAGTACGGCGGGCGCGGTATGACGCCCATGGAGCAGTTCATCTTCTTCGACGAGGCAGCCCAGGCGGGCGTGCCGCTGCCGCTCATGGCGCTGAACACCGTCGGCCCGACGATCATGCAGTTCGGCACCGAGGAGCAGAAGCGGTACTTCCTGCCGCGCATCCTCTCCGGCGAGATCGATTTCGCCATCGGCTACAGCGAGCCGGACGCGGGCACCGACCTCGCGGCGCTCAAGACCCGCGCCGTGCGGGACGGCGACGACTACGTGGTCAACGGCCAGAAGATCTGGACCACCAACGGCGACACGGCCGACTGGGTCTGGCTCGCCGTCCGTACGGATCCCCAGGCCCCGCCGCACAAGGGCATCACCATGCTCCTCGTCCCGACCGCCGACCCCGGCTACTCCTGCACCCTCATCAACACCCTCGCCTCCCACGACACCACCGCCAGCTACTACGAGAACGTCCGCGTCCCCGTCACCCGCCGCGTCGGCGAGGAGAACAAGGGCTGGCGGCTGATCACTACCCAGCTCAACCACGAGCGCGTCACCCTCGCCGCCCACGGCACCATGGCCATCCGCGCCCTCGCCGACGTCCGCCGCTGGGCGGCCGACACCAAGCTCGCCGACGGCCGCCGCGTCATCGACCTGAACTGGGTACGCGGCCGCCTCGCCCGTACCCACGCCCGGCTCGACGCGATGAAACTGCTCAACTGGCGCATGGTCGACGCCCTCCAGCACGGCACCCTCACCCCCCAGGACGCCTCCGCCGTCAAGGTCTACGGCTCCGAGGCACGGCGCGACGCCTACGCCTGGCTCATGGAGATCGCGGCCGCCGCCGGACCGCTGAAGGAGGGCTCGGCCGGCGCGGTCCTCCACGGCGAACTCGAACGCGGCTACCGCAGCGCCGTCATCTTCACCTTCGGCGGCGGCAACAACGAGATCCAGCGGGAGATCATCTCCTGGATCGGCCTGGGAATGCCGCGGGTCCGGCGCTGATCGCGTCACCGGCTGCCGTACGCGAACGTCACCGCCGCCCCTCCGCGCGGACGCGGGCGAGCTCCTTGAGAGCCATGCGCGCCGCGGGGGTGCCGGCCGGGGTCTGCCAGTAGGGGTGTCCGGCGATGCGGGCGGACAACTGCTGGAGGCGGTGGCGGTGGGCGGCCGTGGTGGTGGGGGAGGGGACGCCGGCGAGCAGCCAGTACGTGGCGTACCACTCGGTCTGGGTCTCCAGGAGGTCGGCGGGGAAGAGGTAGCTCATAGGACACGAGTAGATCGTATGTTCGAATTATTGGGCAAAGGGCCAGGCCACGAGGGTGGAGGGGCCGCGCCCGTGGTCAGCGGGTTCTGATGCGGCGCACGCCGTACAGACACAGCACCGCGAGCAGTGCCGCCGCGGCCAGGCAGATGCCGGTCTCCAGCCACTGGAGGGGCGCCAGCTGGGACGGGCGGAGATAGCGGCTGTACGAGCCCGCGATGTGGTGGGCCTGCTCGCAGCGCAGCTGGGCGGCCCAGTCGCTGGGCGGGCACGGGTCGACGTAGTCGGTGAGGCCGCCGTCGGTGCGGGCGAAGCCCTGACCCAGGTGCCAGCTGTTGACGGGCGAGGCGGGGGAGACGTTGACCGCGTGCCGGGTGACGGTCGCGGTGAGCAGATGCGGACGCAGCTGGTCCAGGGCGTACTGCACGCCGAGGGTCACGGCGGCGGACACCGCGACGGCGGGCAGCAGGCGGCGTAGCAGCAGGCCGACGGCCGCGCCCGTCACGAGGGCCAGCAGGAGATGAGCGATGCCGGCCGGTCCCGTATACGGGAGGAAGGACCAGTCGCTCTGCGGGGCATGCGCCCGCCACGCCGCGCCGACGGCGCCGCTCTCGTCGCGGCCGTGCCGGATCGTGTGCCACCACCAGGTGACGGGCGCGGTGATCAGGAGGGCCGCGACGGCGGTGAGGAGGGCGGCGACGCCGAGTTTGGCGGCGGCCCAGCGCGTACGGCTCGTGGACTGGGTCCAGGCCAGCCGGTGGGTGCCGCTCTCCATGTCCTGAGCGAACAAGGGGGCCCCGATGAGGGCGCTGACCGCCAGGGGGAGGTAGCGCAGCGCGGTGTGCGCCTCGTTCTGGATGATCTGCGCGCTGTCCGCCGGACCGCTGTCCGCGGTCAGCACGCCGCACGCGGCGTCGCGGCAGGCCGCGGCCCAGTCATGGACGCCGGTGACCAGCGTGTGATGCTGCCACAGCGCCCACGCCGAGGAGAGCGCGGCGAGCGCGAGAAGGACGCAGTACGCCGTGCGGTGCTGTCGCCAGACAGGCCAGATGAGCCCCGTCACCGCCCGCGCCCCTGGCGCGTGTCGGGGGAGGGGTGTTCTTCCGTCTCGCCGGGGGCGAGCAGCGGCGGGGCGTCGGGGTTGCGCAGATAGGCCAGGAGGATCTCGTCCAGGGCGGGCGGATCGGCGGTCGCGGCGCCGTCGGCGTGCGTGGGCAGTCGCAGCAGCGCGGTGAGCCGGCGTCCGCTCGTACGGGTCTCGATCACGGTGCCGCCGCCGCGCGGCACGCGCGGGACGGCCGCGGGGTCGTCGAGGGTGTGGGTGACCAGGGAGTGCGCGGCCTGCACGAAATCCGTGTCGTCGGCGATGAGGACCCGCCCGCGCGCCATGAGAAGCACGTAGTCGCAGATCAGATGGAGCTCGGCGACGATGTGCGACGACATGAGGATGGTCGTGCCGTGCCGGGCGGCCGAGGCCATCAGCGCGGCCGTCATGGCGTGGCGGCGCAGCGGGTCCAGGTCGGCCATCGGCTCGTCGAGCAGCAGCAGATCGGGACGCTTGCCCAGGGCGAGCGCCAGGGCCACGCACGTGCGCCTGCCCGCCGAGAGCTTGCCGACCTTGGCGCGCAGGGGTACGTCCGCGTCCTCCAGGACCGAGGTGGCCACCGCATCGTCCCAGGCGGGGTTGAGCCGGCGGCCCATCCGCAGCGTCTCGGCGACGGTGAACGCCTTGTGCAGCGGCCTGTCCTGGAGGAGCACGCCGACGCGGGGCAGGGCGGCCCGGCTGCCCGGCGGGCAGCCCAGGACCCGCAAGGAGCCCTCGGTCGCCGGGCGCAGCCCGGCGGCTATGGCGAGGAGCGTGCTCTTCCCGTCCCCGTTGGGCCCCACGAGGGCAGCGATCCGCCCGCGCGGGACGCGGAAGGTGCTGTCGCGCAGGATCCACTCGCCGTTGTCGCGGATGCCGAGCCCGGCCGCCTCCAGCGCGGGAGCGGCGGCGGCGTCGGTGCCGTCATGAGCGGGTCCGGTGACAGCCCCGTCGTGCGCGGGCCGGCGCCGGTGCGGCGCGGTCACCGTTCCCCGATCGCTGTGTCCCGGCGGACCGGGGGACGCGGAGGATGCGGGGGATGCAGGGGGAAGAAGGTGTCGAGTTCGGCGGCCTGAAGCGCGGCGACGTCCTCCCGTTCCAGCCCGGCGGCGCGGGCCGAGGCCATCCACACGCGCAGGCCGTCCCGCAGCGGCGAGCCGGACGCGGTGCCCGGCTGGGCGAGGGACGTCCGTACGAACGTCCCGCGGCCCTGCTGGGTCTCGACCAGCCCTTCGTGCTCCAGCTCCCGGTACGCCTTCAGGACCGTGTTGGGGTTGATCGCGGTCGCCGCCACCACCTCCGACGCCGACGGCAGCTTGTCGCCCGGCACGAGCTGACCCAGGCGCAGCGCCTGTTTCACCTGCCGGACGATCTGCTGGTACGGGGCCACCCCGGTGTTCCGCTCAATCCGAAAGTCCACGAGGGCACTATCTCACCACTAGGTGGGTGGTGGACTGAGGGGATCACGTCTTCTTTTCGCTGGATTCCGAATAGCCGCAGGTGAGAGCGGTTTATGTGGCTCGTGGAGCTTACAAAACAGCTGTGGTTGACAGTTTCACACCCTCACACCAATACTCACTCCACTAGGTATCTGATGGACTTTGTGGAGGGTGGAGGAACCCGTGTCGCCGATCGCCCCAGCGGACGCGGCCAGGCCGGTACGGACCGGCTCGGCCCTGACCGGCCCGGCCCCGAGCGGCCCGGTCCGCGACCGGCCGCCCGGCCTTCCCCGGCGCGGCGGAACGGGCTCCGGGGCCGGCAGCCGCCGCCGGCCGCTCGTACACGGCGCGTGCCTGCTCCTGCTGGCGGCCCTGGTGCGCCTGCCCTCCTTCCACCGCCCCTTCTGGAGCGCGGACGAGGGCTACCTCGGCACGGAAGCGGCCACGCTCCGGACCGGCGGACGGATGTACGTCGACGTCGTGGACCGCAAACCGCCCCTCATGCCCTGGCTGTACGAAGCCTGCTCCGCGCTCGCGGGACCGCACGCGCTGCTCCTGGTGCGCCTGCTGGCCGTGGCCGCGCTCGCCCTCACGGCGGTGTACACCGCGCGGCTCGCGGAACGCCGGCTCGGCCCCTGGGCGGCGCTCCCGGCCGGCGTCCTGACCGTCGCCGCGTCCGCGGCCCTCCCGGCGCCGGACGCGATGGCCGCCTCCTTCGAGCTCTTCATGCTGCCCGCGACCGCCGCCGCGCTCTACTACGGCGCGGGCGGCCGCTACCTCGCCGCGGGCCTGGCCGTGGCCGTCGCCACCCTCACCAAACAGGTCGGTCTCGCGCCCCTGCTTCCCTTGGCCGTAGGCGCACTCACCGGGCCCCGGCCCTGGTCCAGGCGATGGCGCGACGCGGCGGCGCTCGCGGGCGGCACGCTCATTCCCCTCCTGGGGTGCGCGGCGCTGCTCGGCGGGCACCGGTTCGTCTTCTGGGTCTTCCTCTCCTCCGGCTCCTACGCGACCTCGCCGCCGGGCGCGGGCGAAGTGCTGCGCCACGGGCTGACCAACCTCGCCTGCCTGCTGACCGTCTTCGCCGCGTGCGCGGTCCTCGTCCCGCTGCTGCCGTGGCGCAGGCCGAGGCGCTCCCTCCGCGGCTGTGACGCCGCCGACCGGGCCCTCGTGCTGTGGCTGGTCGCGTCGGCGGCGGCCGTGTCCGTGGGCTGGCACTACTACGGGCACTACTTCCTCCAGCTCATCCCGCCCATAGCCCTGCTGGCGCTGCGCGCCGTCGACCTCGTTTGCCGGGCCTCGGCCCCGGGGCCGTCCAGGAGCCCGAGCCCGTTGCGCCGACTGGTGACCCGCGGCGGAAGAGCCAGGGTCACCCTCGCCGTCACCCTGTCCGCTCTCGCCGTCGCCGCAGGCTGGACCGCCGCGGCCGTCCACGCCGAACCCCCGCTTATGCACAAACAGCTGACGGTGGCCCGTACGGTCAGGGCGCTCACCTCACCCGGACAGAGCGTCTTCGTGTGGGGGATGCACCCGGAGATCTACTGGCTGGCCGAGCGCCCGTCCGCCAGCCGCTACCTCACCGCCGGGCTGCTCACCAACTTCAGCGGCGGCGGTGGCACGCGCAGCGTCGGCCCCGCCTACGCCGTCCCGGGCGCCTGGCCCGTCTTCCGCCGCGAACTCGCCACCGCACCGCCCTGCGTCTTCGTGGACGACTCCGCCAACACGCCTTATTCCCTCTCCCGTTACCCCGAGCTGCGCCGCCTGCTCACGGACGGGTACGAGCCGCGCGCGGTCATCGACGGCGCACACGTTTACGAGCGCGATGGCTGCTGAAGGGCCTCCGCACGACCGGCCGATCCCAGTGGTGGCGATAGGCCGTTAGGGTCAACACTCCGGCCCGGAGGTGAGCGGAATGCGGCACGGCCAGAACAACCCGATCAGTCACATCAAACCGATCAGTCACATCAACGCGGTCAGTCACGCCAACCCGATCAGTCACGCCAACCCGATCAGCCGGAGCAGCGGAGACCCGGGGCTCTTCGGCCCCGGCTCCGTCACCTGGCAGGTGCACGGCGACCCCATGATGTGGATCGCGGGCGTCCGCGCCCTGTGGCTCCAGGCGCTCCACCCGCGCGCCGTGCGAGGCATCATGCAGAACTCCGACTTCCGCCAGGACCCCTGGCGGCGGCTGATGCGCACCGCCGGTTTCGTCGCCACCACCACCTACGGCACCGCGGACGCCGCCGAGCGGGCCGGGGCCGCCGTCCGCGGCATCCACCGCAGGCTCACCGCCACCGACCCCGACACCGGCGAGCGCTACCGCGTCGACGACCCCGAGCTGCTCCTGTGGGTGCACTGCGCGGAGGTCGCCTCCTACTTGCACGTGGTACGCGCCTCCGGCCTGCCCTTCACCGACACGACCGCCGACGCCTACATAGCCGAACACCGCCGCTCCGCCCGGCTGGTCGGCCTCGACCCCGCCCGCGTACCGGCCGACGCCGGACAGCTCGCCGCCTACTTCGAGAAGGTCCGCCCGGAACTGGCCGCCACCCCGGAGGCGTTCGAGGTCGACGAGTTCCTGCGCCGCCCGCCCGTGCCCCCGCTGCTCACCCCCGCGCGCCGGGTGATCTGGGGACGGGTGTCCGCACTCGCGTACGCCTCCCTGCCCCCGTACGCCCACGAGCTGTACGGCCGTCCCGCGCCGCCCCCGGACGCCGTGGCCCGCAGGCTGCGCGCCGCCGGCCTCGCCCTGCGGCGCGTACCCGCGACCGTACGCTGGCAACTTCCGCCCAAACACATCCTCACCGCCGCCGCCCGCCTCGGCCCCGGCAGCCGCCCCTCGGCCTACAAGCTGCGCAGCCTGGACGCCATACTGGACGGGCCGGGGAGGGCAGCAGCGCGAAACGACGGGGGCGGCGGCGGAGGATGGCGGACACCAGGCTGATCCAGGGCCGGTACCGACTGCTCGACCTGATCGGGCGGGGCGGTATGGGCGAGGTGTGGCGGGCGCTCGACGAGTCGCTCGGCCGCCGGGTGGCCGTCAAATGCCTGAACCCCCTGGGGCCGCGGCACGATCAGTCGTTCATGCGGGTGCTGCGCGAGCGGTTCCGGCGGGAGGCCAGGGTCGCCGCCGCCCTCCAGCACCGGGGCGTCACCGTCGTCCACGACTTCGGCGAGTCCGAGGGCGTCCTCTATCTGGTCATGGAACTGCTGGAGGGCCGCAACCTCAGCCAGCTCCTGGAGGACAACAAGCACCACCCGCTGCCGGTGCCGGACGTCGTCGACATCGCGGACCAGGTGGCCACGGCCCTCGCCTACACCCACCGGCAGGGCATCGTGCACCGCGACCTGAAGCCCGCCAACATCATGCGGCTGGCCGACGGCAGCGTGAAGATATGCGACTTCGGGATAGCGCGCCTCGGCCACGACATCGGGCTCACCAGCCGCCTCACCGGCACCGGCATCGCCATGGGCACCCCGCACTACATGTCGCCCGAGCAGATCGCGGGCGGCCACGTCGACCGGCGCAGCGACCTGTACTCGCTCGGCTGCGTGCTGTACGAAATCGCCACCGGAGCCCCGCCCTTCGACCTCGACGACGCCTGGGCCGTCCTCGTGGGCCACCGCGACACCGCACCGGAGCCGCTCCGCAACCACCGCCCCGACCTGCCCGAACCCTTCGAGCGCATCGTGCTGGACCTGCTCGCCAAGGACCCCGAGGACCGCCCGCAGGACGCCGCCGACCTCGGGCACCGGATCGCGGAGACACACGGTACGGGCCACCGTTGGACCGCGCTCCGGCCGCCCGCCGCCCACCGGCCGACCGTCGCCACGGGCGGGCCCCGATCGGCCGCCCCGGGCCGGCCCGCCGAGACGGTGCCCGGACCGGGTCCCGTATCCGTACCAGGGCCCGAGCCCGTATGGCCGCCGACGGCGCTGCCCGAGCCGACCCGGCTGCCGGCCTGGGCACGGGGCATGACCACCGGCTCCAAGGCCACCGCCGGCTCCCTCCCGGCCGCGCCCACCGACCACGCCGACGCGCTGACCGGCTCCTGGACCCGGCACGCCGACTCGCGGCGGCCCGCGCCGCCGCTCGCCGGATCGACGCCGCCCGGCGTGGAGCCGGAAGTCCTCAAGGAACTGTCCATGCGGCACGGCGCGGGGCTGAGCCTCGGCCGGCTCGGCCGTTGGGAGGAGGCGGGCAAGGTGCACCGCGCCGTCGCCGCCGAACGCGAACACGTCCTGGGCGCGGACCACCCCGACACCCTCGCCAGCCGGTACGAGGTCGCCTACACCCTCAGCCGTCTGGGCCGCCCGGCGGACGCGCTGCGCGAGTACGGGCAGGCCGCGGCCGGCCGGGAACGGGTGCTCGGCGCCGAGCACGCCGACACCCTCGCCGCGCGGCAGGAGACCGCGTACGTGCTCGGGCAGCTCGGCCGGCACTTCGAGGCGCACCAGGTGTACGCCGCCGTGCTCGCCGTGCGGGAGCGCACCATGGGGCCCGACCACCCCGACACGCTGCGCTGCCGCCACAACCTCGCCTACAACCTCAGCAGGCTCGGGCGCCTGGAGGACTCGTACGAGATGGCGCGCGACGTCGCCGCCGCCCGCGCCCGCGTCCTGGGCCCCGGCCACCCCGACACCCTGGTCACCCGCTACGAGGTCGGGTACGCGCTCGGCCAGCTCGGCCGCTGGTCCGAGGCGCTCGACACGTACCGCGAGGTCGCCGCCGCCCGCGCCCAGGCGCTGGGGCCCGACCACCCGGACACCCTCGCCGCCCGCTACGAGGCGGGCATCTGCCTCGGGCGGCTGGGCCGCAGCGCCGCCGCCCTGGAGCTCTACCGCGACCTCGTCGACGACCGCACGCGCGCCCAGGGCGCGGCGGACCCCGAGACGCTCCGGGCCCGCCACGGCCTCGGCGTCAATCTCGGCCGTCTCGGCCGCTGGGAAGAGGCCCTCGCCGAAGCCCGCGACGTCTCCGCGATCCGCGAACGGGTCCTCGGCGCCGACCACACCGACACCCTTGTCAGCCGCCGCGAAGTCGCCGTCGGCCTCGGCTGGCTCGGCCGCTGGACAGACGCGCTGGCCGTGTACCGCCAAGTCGCCCAGGCCCGCCAACGCGTCCTGGGCGCCAACCACCCCGACGCCCTGGCCAGCCGCAACGACGAGGCCCACTGCCTCGAACAACTAGGCCGCTCGACGGAAGCCGCCGAACTCTACCGCCAGGTCGCTGCGCTCAGGCAGCAGCGGGGAGTACTGGGCCGGTAGCCCCGACCGGGCCCCGCCGCGCGGCGCGGTGCGCGCTGCGCGATCGGCCATGACGCGCCCGCAGTCGACGCACCGGGCTTGCGGTTGCCGCCCCGGCGCAGCCGGGCACGCGCGACGGGTGCAGCCCTGAAGGGGCGCGGGGAACTGCGCGACCAGCCCCAACGTACCCGCAGATGCGCACCCGGCCGCCCGCGCAGCGCCTCGGCAGCCCGACGCCCCCGCCCCGCCGCGGAGCGCTAGTTCGCCGACTGCCTCCACCCCTCCGCCTCCACCCGCGCCGCATCACCCGGCCGCCTCTCGTCGAAAGACGTCTCGGCTCCGTCCGTCACGCGCAGGCCCTCGACGTACACCCCTCGCCCCACGTACCGCTGATCAGTGGTGTAGCGCCAGCGCAGCCGCACCGCCCGGTGGCCGCGCCACGCCGCGAGGTCCGCGTCCGCGCGTTGCCATACGCGGCCGTTGTAGCCGGTCGCCACCGCGTCGGGGTGCTCCGTCGGACGGCCGCGCGGAGGCCGGGTGGTGAAGGGGGCCGGCGCCCACGTGCCGCCGTTGTCCGTCGACGCCTCCAGGCGAAGCGCGTCGGAGGGCTCGACGTCCCACCACACGTCGCAGCTCAGCCGCGCCCGCCGCGAGGCGATCGACAGAGGCGGAAGGGAGAGCGTGGCATCGGCGGCGCTCGCCATGCCGGAGAACCAGGCGGTACGACCGGCCCCCGGCCGCACCGGCACGGCGCGGGCCAGCGCGTCACCGGTCGCGACCCGTGGCGCGCTGCCGGAGCGCCAGGTACGGCAGGGGTGGACGGAGTTGGAGAGGAGGACGAGGAACGAGTCAGTGGTGGGGTCCAGGACGATGGACGTACCGGTGAAACCGGTGTGGCCCGCCGTGCTGGGAGTGGCCATGGCGCCCATGTACCAGTGCTGGTACAGCTCGAAGCCGAGCCCATGGTCGTCGCCGGGGAAGGCGGTGTTGAAGTTCGTGAACATCAGCCGCACCGACTCGCGGCGCAGCACGCGGACCCGGCCGTACGCGCCCCCGTTGAGCAGCGTCCGGCACAGGACCGCCAGGTCCCAGGCGCAGGAGAAGACCCCGGCGTGCCCGGCGACCCCTCCGAAGGCGAAGGCGTTCTCGTCGTGCACCTCGCCCCACACCAGCCCCCGGTCCAGCCGGGCCCACGGCTTGCGCTGGTCCTCGGTGGCGGCTATGCGCGGTTTCCAGCTCGCGGGCGGGTTGTAGCGGGTGGAGGCCATGCCGAGCGGGTCGGTGATGTTGGTCCGTACGAGTTCGTCCAGGGGCCGCCCGGTGATCCGCTCCAGGACGAGCTGGAGGGAGATCAGGTTGAGGTCGGAGTAGAGGTAGGCCGTGCCGGGGGTGTGCCGTGGGGCCTCGTCCCACAGCGACTGGAGCCGCTGCTCGCGGGTCGGCCGGTCGTAGAAGGGCAGGTCGGGCTGGAAGCCGGAGGTGTGGGTGAGGAGCTGCCGGATGGTGATGGCCTGCTTGCCCGCCGCCGCGAACTCCGGGAGGTACGAGGCCACGGCGGCCTCCAGCGCCAGCTCGCCGCGCTCGATGTGCTGGACGGCCAGGACCGAGGTGAAGAGCTTGGAGAGGGAGGCGAGGTCGAAGACCGTGTCCATGGTCATGGGGCGCTGCCGGCCGGCGGGGAGTTCGACGCCGCTGTCGTTCTTCTCGTCGTAACGGGCGTAGCGCACCGCCTTGCCGAGGGCCTCCTCCAGCGCGACCGTGCCGCCCCGCCCGGCGAGCAGCACGGCGCCGGGGTAGTACGGGTGCTTGGGGGAGGGGCGCAGATACGCCTCGGCCTCTGCGGTGACCTGCCCGAGATGGTGTTCGAGCAGCCCCGCGCGGTGCGCCGAGCCGCGCCGCAGCGTTGTACGACGTCCGCCACCGACCTCACCCGCCCCACCCGTCCCGGCGGCCCAGGCCGCCCCCGGCGGCGCGGCCATCACCAGCGCCCCGCCGAGCGCGAGCGACCCGGCCCCGAACCGGCGTCTGCTGATCCCGTCACCCGCACTGCCCTCCGCACTGCCCTCCGCACTGCCCTCCACGCGCTCGGCCACCGCACCCTCCCACACGTCCTGAAAGTTTCTTTCATGATCCGCCCGGTCCCGTGAAGCTTTCAACCGGAGCGGTCGCTCTGTCAACGGCCGGAAGGGCCCGAGAAATCTGACGCAGCATCAGAAAATCTCTTCCCTCGTACGCCGCGCTGCGGCATCCTGCCCCGCATGGAGACGGAGCTGAGCAAGCGGCTGGGCATCGAACACGCCATCTTCGGCTTCACGCCGTTCCCGGCGGTGGCCGCCGCGATCACCCGGGCGGGAGGGCTCGGCGTCCTCGGCGCGGTGCGCTACGGCGCCGCCGACGACCTCGCGCGCGACCTCGACTGGATGCAGGCGAACACCGGCGGCAGACCGTACGGACTCGACGTCGTCATGCCCGCCAAGAAGGTGGAGGGCGTGACCGAGGCCGACATCGAGGCGATGATCCCGCCCGCCCACCGCCAGTTCGTCGCCGACACCCTCGCCAAGCACGGCGTGCCGGAACTCGCCGAGGGCGAGGCGTCCGGCTGGCGCATCACCGGCTGGATGGAACAGGTCGCCCGCAGCCAGCTCGACGTCGCCTTCGACTACCCCATCGCCCTGCTCGCCAACGCGCTCGGCTCACCCCCCGCCGACGTCGTCGAGCGCGCCCACGACCACGACATCCTCGTCGCCGCCCTGGCGGGCAGCCCCCACCACGCACGCCGCCACCGGGACGCCGGCATCGACATCGTCGTCGCCCAGGGCTACGAAGCCGGCGGCCACACCGGCGAGATCGCCTC
>NZ_JBHVHQ010000047.1:0-3171 GCF_042800135.1 Streptomyces sp. NPDC057654
GGCCCGGCCCTCGGGCGGGGCATCGCCGCCCGACTCGCCCGGCCCGTGCTGTACGAGGCGGAGCTGTTCCGCCCGAGCGCGTACTGGGTCGTCACCCCGGACGGCGCGCACGGGCGGGCGCGGTTGCACGGTCCCCGGGCCGAGGGCGGCGGGCAGCCCGGTTACGTCCTGGACGCCGCAGAGATCCCCGTACCCGGGCTGCCGAACGTACCCGTCGAGATCATCTACGAGGCGATCGGCGACCGCTGCGGCTTCGCCTTCGCCGAGGCGCTGCGCGGGATCGTCGACGCCCTGGCGGAGTGCTGCCCCCACGCGCGTACGGCCGTGCTGCGCGGTTCCCTGGCCACCGACACGGCGGATCGTTTCAGCGACTTCGACCTCGTGTGGACCGTGCCCGACGCGGACTTCGCGGCGTGCGTCGCGTCGGTGGCGTCCTTCCTGAACACCGCCCATCCGCTCCTGCTGCCGCCGCGCAGCGACCCGGACTTCCGCCACCGCGCAGACCGCCGGCTGCTGTTCTTCTCCTTCCGCGATCTGCCGCTGTTCTGGCGGCTGGACCTGGAGGTACGGGCGGAGTCCGGCTCCCCGGCCGGGCCCGCGGCGCCGGCGGGCGGCGGGTGGCCGCTGTCCGCGAGCGCGCTGGCCAACGCGGTCGGCGCCGTGAAGGCCGTGAGGCGTGACCGCCCCGACACGGCGTGCGGCCTCCTCGACCGGGGCTTCGAACGCGTCGGCTCCGAGCGCCGGGCGACGGGCCGCTGGCCGGAGGACGTGCGGCGGCTGGTGGATGCGGCGGTGGCGGGGGAGAAGGGGAGGGACGGGGGGGACGGGAGGGACGAGGGAGTGCGGGCGTTGGCGGACAGGGTGCGGGAGCTGGTGGCGACGGAACTGGAGGGGACTGGCTAGAACGGGGCAGAGCCGGTCCGGGGCGGTGCGTGCCGGTCCGGGGCAGTGCGTGCCGATCCGAACCACCGGGGCGATCAACCTGAGTCAAACTGGTGTCATGTCGTCTCCCCGCCGCGCCTGCCCCATCTGCACCCGCGAGATCGCCGTCGTCGGCGGCCGCTACGCCCGCCACGACCCGCCGGGCCGCCGTACGAGCTTCGAGCTGATCTCCTGTCCCGGCTCTCGACGGATGGCCCCCCTGATGGCGGCGGCCCCCAAACTCTTCGACCCGGAGGAGCCGCCGATCCCGGGCCAGCAGCCGCTGTTCTAGCTGCTCCAGCTGCTGGGTCGGGTGTCGGGGCGGCATTCCAGGTCGCGTCGGGGCAGCTCACCGGAGGCGAGGTAGGCGTTGGTCACGGCGTCGACGCAGCGGCTGACGCCGCTCCCGTACGCGATGTGGACACGGGCGCGGAGTGTCGCGAGCCGTGATCGCGGCAGCAGGCCGTGGAGGGCGACGCCCTCCGAGTAGGCGGCCTTGACATCGCCGGTGGCGGCGATGAGGAGGGCGGGCACCCGGTTGCCGATGACGGGGTGCGGCTCGCGCGGGGCGGGCCAGAAGGCGCACGGCAGGATGTTGTGGAACAGCGGCCCGAACACCGGCAGGGCGGCGCGGCTGCGCTCGATGTCGCGCCAGTACGCCATCGGGTCGTGCGGCATGGGCCCGTCCGCGCAGGAGACGAGGACGTCGCCGCCGGTCGGCCCGTCGGGCGGGGCGGCCATGGCCCGTAGCAGCTGCTCGGCCGCCCCGCCGCTGGGCGGCGGCGCGGGCTTCCCGTCGGCGGCCGTACGGAAGAGGCTCAGGACCTCGCCGAGCTGCGGATTCCGTCGGGCGTCGGCGAGGAGCGCGTACAGGGCGATGGGGAACTGCCGCTCGCCGAGCGTGTACGGACCGAGCCGCAGCGGCGCGTGGGCGGCGGCGCGCCGGATGTGCTCCACGGTGCGCAGCACGTCCCGGCGGGTGGCCCCGAGCCCGTACGCGTCATCGCGCCGCGCCGCCCACCCGGCCCACGCGTGGAGCGCGCGCTCGGTGGACGCGGCCTGGCCCTGGAGCGTACGGAGCGGCCAGCGGCGCGGATCGACGGGCGCGTCGAGCACGAGCCGGTCGACGCGGGCGGGGAACAGCTGCGCGTAGACGGCGCCGAGGTACGTACCGTACGACTCGCCCAGATAGGAGACGCGCTCCTCCCCGAGCGCGGCCCGCACCTGGTCGAGGTCGCGGGCGACGGAGAGGGTGCCGGCGTAGGGGAGGGCGTCGGAGGCGTGCGCGCGGCAGCCCGCGGCCAGTTCGCGCTGGCGCGCCGCCGACCGCCGGAACCCGTCGAGATCATGACCGGCGGCCTCCGCCCAACTCTTCACCGGCCAGCGGCAGTCGGCAGCCGAACTCCGCCCGATGAACCGCGGATCCACCCCGATCAGATCGAACCGCCCCGCCAGCCCGTCCCCCATCGCCCGACGCGTCTTCACCGGCATCCCGAGCCCAGGACTGCCGGGCCCGCCGGGGTTCGTCAGCAGCGCCCCGATCCGGTGCGCCCGGTCGGTCGCCGCGATCCGCGAGATGCGGAGGGTGACGGTGCGGCCGTCGTGGGGATGGGCGTAGTCGAGGGGCACGACGAGGTCGGCACAGCGCGCTTTCGCGGCGTCGAGCGCGGTGTCGTGACAGGACTCCCAGCTCAGTGCTTTCGGGGGCGGGGGCGAGGGCGGGGGTTGTTCCTCGGCGTGCGCGACCGCGCCCGGCGCGAGTAACCCGGTGGCGGTGGCGGTGGCGGTGGCGGTGGTGAGAGCGAGGGCGAGCGCGGTGCGTACGGCGGCGTTCCTGCGTTGTCGAATCCCCATGGGGGAGGGGACGCGGGGGAGAGGAGGGAGGTTGAGGGGGAGGATGGGGTCAACTCGGGGACAGGGAGCGGTGGGTGGGGTGGGAAGAGCTGTGGACGGAGAAGTGGGATCTTGGCTGGCGGCGAACGCGGTTCCGCTGGTCGGCGGTCTGACGGCGGGTGCGCCGACCGCCGACCTGGAGCCGCTGAAGCGGACGCTGGACGGGGTCCGGGCCGTGGGGCTGGGGGAGGCCACGCACGGCACGCGGGAGTTCTTCCTGCTCAAGCACCGGCTGCTGGAGTTCCTGGTCACGGAGATGGGCTTCACCGTCCTGGCGATGGAGGCCGGCGCCTCGGCGGCCCTCGCCGTGAACGACTACGTCCTGCACGGCATCGGCGAGGCTGCGGACGTGCTGAC
>NZ_JBHVHQ010000047.1:3181-20812 GCF_042800135.1 Streptomyces sp. NPDC057654
GCTGGGCTTCTGGACCTGGCGCACGTACGAGGTGCTCGCGATGATCGAGTGGATGCGCGCGCACAACAGCGGGGCGCCCGACACGGAGAAGGTGCGCTTCGTGGGCATCGATCCACAGCGCTGCGGCGAGTCGATCGCGGCGCTCGACGCGTTCCTGCGGGTGGCGGCGCTGGAGAGGGCTGAAGCCTTCGGGGCGGCGTTCGCGGGGCTGGCCGACGCGAGGCCGGGCGTTCCTTTCGCAGGAGGGCAGGACCGGCTGCGTAACGCTCAGGAGCTGGTCGCCTTCCTGGAGGGGAACGCGGCCGACCTGACCGAACTCACCAGCGCGGTGCGATTCGGCGAGGCGCTCCGCCACGCCCGCCGCGTCGTCCGGGCGGCTGATGTGGTCAGCCGCCCCCTGCACCATGAGGAGCCGGAGCGCAGCGCGCTCGCCGCTCGCGACCGGTACATGGCCGAGGCCGTCGCGGAACTGCTCGACGGCGATGACGGTGGCGATGCCGCCAAGGTCGCCGTGTGGGCGCACAACGGCCACATCATGACCGGCCACTACAGCGGCGGTGTCCCCGCACTGGGTCGGCACCTGCGGCAGCGCTACGGCGACGCGTATTACGGGCTCGGCCTGCTGTTCGGGGAGGGAGCCTTCCGCGCCTGTCGAGCCAGTCGCCGCGCTGCTGGGCGGCGACGGCCCGTAAGACTGACGGTCGGCGCGGCGGGCAGAGGCTCCGGCGCCGTGGAGGCCGAGTTGTCGGAGGCCACGGCCGGAAGCCACATGGTGAACCTCCGTACCGGCGAGGACGCTCCCCCGTCGGTGCGGGAGTGGCTGCGCGCCCGTAACTTCCAACGCAGCTTCGGATCGCACGTGCCGCGCTTCACCTACCGGCTGAGCCTGATGCCGACGGTCCTGGCCGAGGAGTACGACGGCCTGGTCTTCATCCCTGAATCGACGTGTTCCCGGCCGCTGCCGCTGCCCGAGGGCACTTCGCTCCCTTGACGCGTACGGATTGACGCGCGCGGGCTCAGTGGCCGAGGACCGGGACGACGTTGCCCGCCGCGTCGCAGCGTACGGTCCATGACTCTTGGTAGCCGGGCTCGTGGACGTGTACGTTCACGTTCGGCGGCTGTCTGCCGCCGGGCAGGTGGGCGTTGGCGGCGGTGCAGATGATCTGGCTGTAGCCGTTGTCGCCGCCGCTGTTCGTATCGGCCACGGCCACGGGGAGACGCACGTCCACGGCGCCCTCGGCGGCCTCTGCGATCACCGGTCGGTGATACGGCGGGACTTCCGTCCTCAGGCCGCGGGCGAGTTCGGCGGTGTCGGGGCCCTTGAAGAGCAGGTCGAGCGCCCGCTGCGGGGTCACTTGCCCGGTGACCTTGCGGGTGACGGATTGGAGACCGCCGGGGCCGACGAAGTAGAGGTGCGCGTAGCCGGTCTCGGTCACCGGATCGCGCAGCCCCGAGGCCGGGCCGCCTGCCCGGACCGGGCCCGTGGAACCGGTCCCGCAGCCGGTCAGCCAGAGCGCCGGCAGGAGCGCGGCCAGGCACGCGAGCGAGCGTTTCACGACGGGTCCTCCGGCGATGCCGGTTGCGGTGGCGGCTGCGGTGGCGAGTGCGGTGGCGGCTGCGGGAGCGTCACCGTGAACACCGCGCCGCCGCCCGGCAGGTTGGCGGCGGTGAGGGTGCCGTGGTGCAGACGTACGTTCTCCGCCGCGATGGACAGGCCCAGGCCGCTCCCCTCCGACCGGGTGCGCGCCGTGTCCGCCTTGTAGAAGCGTTCGAAGACATGGGTGAGGACCTCCTCGGGGATTCCCGGGCCGCTGTCGGCGATGTCGATGACGAGGGAGTCGGGCGTGGCGGACGCCCGTACGGTGACGGGGGCCGCGCCGTGGCGCAGGGCGTTGCCGATGAGGTTGGCGAGCACCACGTCCACGCGGCGGGCGTCGACGCGGATGTGCGTACCGCCGGCGGGGAGGACGGCGGGGAGTTCGGTGACGATCTGCGGGGAATCGTGCCAGCCGCGCAGCTGGAGCGTCTTGCGGATCAGCGTGCTCAGGTCGACGTCGTCCAGGTGGAGGACGGCGGCCCCGGCGTCGAAGCGGGACATCTCCATGAGGTCCTCGACCATCGTCGTCAGCTTGCGGGTCTCGTCGCTGATGAGGAGGACCGCGTCGGCGGTGTCCGCGGGCAGCTTGCCCGAGCGGGCGTCCTCGTCGAGGGCGTCGGTGACGGCGTTCATCGCGGCGAGCGGGGTGCGCAGTTCGTGCGTGACGTCGGCGGCGAACCGGCGCGAGTTGGCCTCCATGCGCCGCAGCTTGGTGTCGTTCCGCTCCAGCGCGGTGGCCATGGTGTTGAAAGTGCCGGTGAGCGCGGCGAGTTCGTCCTTGCCCGCCGTGTCGAGGCGGGTGTCGAGCGCGCCCTCGGTGATCTTCTCGGCCGCGGTCCGCAACCGCCGTACGGGCCGCAGGACGCGGCGGGCGGCGAACAGCGCGGGGACGACGGCGAACGCCAGCGCCGGGATCGCGCCCGCCCAGGCGGCGCTGATCAGGGCGGAGATGTCGGTGCGTTCGCGGTCCAGGGGGAGGTTCGCGTAGACGACGATGCCCGAGGGTTTGCCGGACGCGTCCTGCCGGCCGCGTGGGTCGGTGTAGCCGACGGGCATGCCGATGACCAGGCGGGGCCCGGCGCCGTGGTCGACGCGCTCGTAGAAGGCGGCCTCGCCCTTCTTGCCGACCGCGTCGCGCAGGTCGCCGCTGACGTGGGCCGTCGTGGCGCCGATGAGCGGACCGCCGTCGCGGGAGACGGCGGTGCGCCAGTCGCGGGAGCCGGTGGTGCGGTCGAGCTGACGGGCGAAGGCGCGCAGGTCGTCGTCGGTCGGGGCGACCGGCAGGTTCGGCGCGAGCGAACTGGCCTGGAGCCGCAGGTCGCGTACGGCGCTGTGCTGGGTCCGGTCCAGGATCGACTGGCGGGCCTGGCGGAAGGTGAGAGTGGCGGTGACGAGCGCGCTGACGGCGGCGACGAGGAGGAACGCGACGATGAGGCGGGGGCGCAGGCCGCGGGGCGGGGTGAGCTTCATCCGTAGTGTGCGGGAGGGGGCCCGTAGCGGCTTTGTACGGGCACGGGGCTGCCAACGGGCGGCGAACCGGGGGCGCTTCATGCCGGCAGCGGGCCGAAGCGGTAGCCGAAGCCGCGCACGGTCTGTACGTACACGGGCCGCCGCGGATCGTCCTCGATCTTGCCGCGCAGCCG
Source organism: Streptomyces sp. NPDC057654 (assembly GCF_042800135.1). NCBI lineage: Bacteria > Bacillati > Actinomycetota > Actinomycetes > Kitasatosporales > Streptomycetaceae > Streptomyces > Streptomyces sp. NPDC057654. The sequence continues at coordinate 6,422 of NZ_JBHVHQ010000047.1, forward strand.
CATCACGCACGCGTCGACCAGTCGCGCGTCCCCGTAGAAGCTGTGCTCCCAGATGTCCTCCAGGAGCTGCTGGCGGTTGAAGGTGAGCCCGGGGGCGGCGCTGAGGAAGAGCAGCAGCTTCAGCTCCGAGGGGGCGAGGACGAGGTCCGCGCCCCGCTTGCGGACGATGAGAGAGTCGCGGTCGATCTCCAGGTCGCCGATCCGGGTCAGGCCGGCGGTCGCGCCGGCGCCGTCCTGGGCGGGGGCGACGCGCCGCAGGACCGCGCGCATCCGCGCCTCGATGACCGCGGCGCCGGCCGGCTTCACCACGTAGTCGTCGGCGCCCGCCTCCAGCCCGACGACGATGTCCATGTCGTCGCTGCGGGCGGACAGGATGACGAGCGGCACCTGACTGGTCTCGCGGATGCGGCGGCACACCTCCAGACCGCTCATCCCCGGCAGCATCAGGTCCAGGAGCACGAGGTCGGGCTTGATGGCCGCCAGCGCCTCCAGCCCGTCCTCGCCGGTGCCGACCGCCTCCGTCTCGTGGCCCATGCGGTTCAGGCCGAACACGATGCCGCGGCGTACGGCCGGGTCGTCTTCGATCAGCAGGACGCGGGACATGGACGGAACCTCCGGACAGCGCGGATTTCACATGGGGTCATATCGCTTGGGCCATATTGGCTGATTCATGGCTGAGTCATAGCGGTGAGGTCGTATCGGTGAGGTCGTATCGGTGAGGTCATATCGTGGTGCATGGGGTGCATGGGGTGCATGGGGCGTACGGCGCGTCGGTGCGACGGCGCGACGACACGGGGCCGTACGGCGTACGGGCATCGGTGCGACGACGCGGGGCCGCGCGGCGGTCGGGGTCGGCGCGACGACACGGGACCGTACGGCGGGGCCGGCCGTTGAAACCGGCCCCGCGCCGCTCACCGCGGCCGACCCCGCGGCCGGCCCCGCGCCGCTCACCGAAACCAACGCCATGCCGCTCACCGCAATTGCTCGATATCCACCGTGCCCGCTCCCGCCACCGGCTCCGGCACCGTCGCCCACAGCACGGCGGTCGCGACCGCCGCCAAGGTCACGGCGACCGCTCCGCGCCGGCCGCGCGCCCAGCCCTTCCGGAACCGCACCGGGTCCTCCACGCAAGCCTTCGTCAGCGCCGCCGCTCCCAGCGACACGGCGATGGCGACGGCGACCGCGCCCCAGTCGCCGAGCGGGCCGAGATCGGAGAGCCCGGAAAGCCGGGGCAGCAACAGCAGGTAGACCGGCCAGTGCCACAGATAGAGACTGTACGACAGCTCGCCGAGGCGCCGCGGTAGCCGACTTCCGGCGACGCGCGCCGCGTACGTACCCGGTATGTGCGCCAGGAACGCGATGAGTACGGCCGCGGCGAGCGAGTGCAGGAACAGCCCGCCCTTGAAGAGCAGCGGCGACCGTTCGCCCCCGGTCACCGTCCAGGCCACGGCGAGGCCGCACGTGATCGCCAGGCACGCCAGGTCGGCGGCGCGGCGCGGCACCCGGCTCGCCAGGGTCCGTAGCGGGGCGGTGGCGGCCAGTGCCCCGAGCAGCAGGGCGGCGGCGCGGGTGTCGGTGCCCTCGTACGCGCGGGTGGTGTCCACGGCCGTCCCGAGCCAGACGGTCAGGAGGAGCGAGACCAGGGCGCCCGCCCCGGCGAGGGACGCCACGATCGCCTGGGCGTACCGCCCGCGGGCGGCCACCGCCACGACCAGCGGCCAGACGAGATAGAACTGCCACTCCACGCCGATGCTCCACAGATGCGCGAAGACGCGGGTGCCGGAGCCGTCCCAGTAGCCGATGTGCTCGCCGATGTAGTGCCAGTTGACGGCCTGTGCGCCGACCCAGGGCGTGTCGTCCAGCGCGAACCGCAGCAGGTTGGTGCCGCCCCATGCCCAGGTGGCCGCCAGGACGACGGCCACCACGCAGACGAGCGCCGGCATGAGCCGCCGGACCCGCCGCCACCAGAAGGAGGCCAGGGCGATCCGGCCCTTCCGCGCCGCCTCGCCGAGGAGCAGGCCGGTGATCAGGAACCCGGACAGCACGAAGAACAGGTCGACTCCGAGGAACCCGCCGTCGAGGTGACCGGCGTGGAAGAGCAGGACGGCCGCGACGGCGAAGCCGCGGAGCCCGTCGAGCGCGGAGACATGGTGACGACCGGTACTGGCCTCCCGCCCCTCCGGTGCCCGATGCCGTCCGGGAACGGGAGGGACGGGAGGGACGAGAGCTGCCGCCGACGAGGTCACGACAGCCCCTCAGCTCTCGCACTTGAGCTTGCCGTACCGGTCGGAACCGGTCCAGCCGCTCTTCGCCCACTTGTCGACAGGCGCGGGCTTGAACCCCTCGCTCTTGCCGAGCTCCTCGCCGAACCACTTGGCGAAGGCGGCAGCGCCCTGCTGGCAGTTGTGAATCCCGTCCGGCCCGCGCTGCGCCTGCTTGGCCGACCGGTCCGTGCCCCACAGCTGCGAGGAGTCCAGGTACGTCGCCGTTCCACCGCTCTTCTTGGCGACCTCCTCGGCCGCTTTCGGCGCGGTCCGCATCTGCGGCGCGTGCGGCTTGTAGAAGTCGTCGATCTTGATGGGCGGCGACGACACGAACGCCACCTTGGCCTTGGCGTCCTTCGCCGCGCGGACGAGCTTTTCGTACGCGGCGCGCTGCTGGTCCGCGGTTCCCCAGTCGTACGTGGTGACCTGGTAGGCGATCACGGTGGGCTTGAACGTCTTGATGTTCTCGGTCAGTTGCTTCCACGTGTCGCCGGCGATCATCTGCGTGATCTTCTCGCTGCCGGCCACGACCGTGCCGCCGCCGTCGGACGAGGCGTCCTTGAACTCCACGTCGCTCGCCTTCAGCGCCGCGCCGATCGCCGGAGCCTCGGCCGCGGCGATGGAGTCACCCACCCACAACACCTTCGCACCGTTGCCCGAGGCGGCCGCCTCCTGCTTGTGCTCGTCCTTCGCCCCGGCCTTCGTCCCGCCATCCTTCTGCCCGCAGCCCACGAGGGCGAGGCCGAGCACGGCGACGGAGGCGACGGCGGCGAGAGCGGGGCGGTAGGAGGAGCGGTACTTCGCATTGCTGTTCTTGCTGTTCTTGCTGTTCGTTTTGCTCATGCGTCGAGAGAACCAGCCGGATGACGGCCGATCGCGGCCCGTCATCGTCCGCTCATATTCCGGGAAAGAAACCTTCACGGAGGAGGCGGAGGAGCCCGGCGAGGGCGAGGGGTGTGGTGGTGACGGCGACGCCGGGGTTGTCGCTCTCGCGGAGGTGGATGCGGCCGACGGATATGCCGACTTCGACGCAGTTCTCCTCCTCGCCGCCTCCGGAGAATGAGGACTTCTGCCAGGTGGTCGTCGATGAGGAGGGCACGGAGGACATGGCTACCCCTTTCACATTTCCTGTGCGATGCGACGGATGAGCTCTCGCGACCTTTCGGGGTCCAGCGCCGAGCAGCCGACTCTGTCGAGGCGCGCCCGGTAGCGCTTGAGCTGGGGTTCGGCGTCCAGGAACGTACTGCCGTGCGCGGCGTCCAATTGCACGGTGTCGAGCTGTGGAACGCGGCCGCGGACGAAGAGCATGGAATGCCCGGCCCCGGCGAAGTCCTCGGCGGCGAAGGGGATGACGCGTACGGTCACGTTCTCGCGTTCGGAGGCGGTCAGGAGATGCGCGAGCTGTGCCCGCGCGATTGCCGTGCCGCCCACTTTGATGTGCAGCGCGGCCTCATGGATGACGACGTCGTACGGCAGCGGCGGGAGGGGCGGGGCGCGGTCGATGACCGCTTGCCGACGCATGCGGTACTCGACCCTCGGATCGAGTTCGGAGGGCGGCAACTCCGGGTCCACGTAGGCGAATGCGGCGCGTACGTGGTCCTCGGTCTGGAGCAGTCCGGGAATGTGGGCGATTTCCATGGTGCGGAGCCCGGTGGCGTGGTGTTCCAGCTCGGCGAGGTCCAGTGCCTTCGGGGCGAGGATTCCGCGGTATTCCTCCCACCAGCCGCGGCCGCGCTCGTTCGCCATCGCGACCAGCGAGTCGACGAGCCGGCGGTCGTCGCACGCGTAGAACGCGGCCAGTCTGCGCAGCCGGTCCTCGCTGACGCCGAATCGGCCCGCCTCGATGTGACTGATCTGGGTCTGACCGGCCCCGAGCAGCGCGGCAGCCTCCCGGGCGGTCGCGCCTGCCGCCTCGCGCATCTTGCGGAGTTCGGCGCCCAGCCGCCCCTGACGTGCCGTTGGATTGCCCCTCGGCGGCATGCGGCCCTTCCTCGCGTTGGTCACTGAGTGTGCTGCGCCACCATCCCACGGTTCATGGAAAGGGCGACGGCCCCGCGGACATGGTTGCGACGTATCAACCCTGTCCTCTACGGTCTGTAACGTATCCCTCACGCAAGGGTACGGGTCGCGCTCTGCCGCCCAACTCCCTTGGCCTGCCCGTGAGTCGGAAGCGTGCCCAGCAGGACCCCCACAGAGAGAAGTTCCCCCATGGGAGTTAACGCCGCCTGCCTCGCTGACGACCCAGCGGCGCCGCACTCGTACAAGCTCTACTGCCCGCCCCTACGGACATCCCCACGCGTCGCCCGCGACTTCGTCACCTCGGTCCTGCGCACCCTGGACCTGACGTCGGCCGTGGACGCGGCGGCCCTGTGCACCTCGGAACTGGTGACCAACACCTACCTCCACGCCGGCGGCGCGGGCTCGCTCCTCTGGCTGGCCATCGAACTCCCCACAGTCCGCGTAACCGTCTACGACGACAACCCCACCGAACCGACCTCCCACCCCGTCCCCGACTACGGCGAACACGGCCGAGGGCTGCAACTGGTCGGATCGCTGGCGGACAAGTGGGGCGTATGCCAGGGCGCTCCACTGGGCCTGGGTGGCACGCGCGGAAAGGGCGTGTGGTTCGTACTGGCGGCGGGGTGAGCGAGGGGCACCGCGGCCGGCGGGGGCCGGCCGTTGAGAAGATCACCGTCATGACCATTCCGCTCCGCGTCGACCGAATCCTCGGCGACCGTCCCTTCGCCGAGATCGGTGATCCCCTCCTTGCCGTCGAGGACGAGCGCCGCGGCCTGCTGGCGGTGGCGGGTATGCGAGGCCCCGTAACGGACGTGCACGAGTTCGCCAGAACCGCGACGGTCGGCGTCTACGGCACCGCTGATCTGGCCTGCCGTGCCCTTCTCCGTACGGGCTACTCCGTGCATGCGATGGCTTTCCACCCCGGGCTCCCCCTCCTGGCGGTCGGTACGGGCGACTACGACGGCGGCTACGTCTTCGAAGGGCAACTGCTCCTGCTGGACTGGGAGACGGGCGGCGTCACCTCGCTCATCGAATTCGAGCTGGGCCGCCAGGTCCTGGGCCTGGAATGGCTCAGCGAACAGGAACTACGCGTGCTCATGGCACCGCCCGACGACTGGCAGGACAAGGGCGCGTGGAGCGAAGGGCATGTAGCGGTGGTGCGTCGACCCGACTGGAGCGCCGTACCGCCCCGGTCGGTCACCGCACATGATCTGGCCGGGCCACGGGTGGCGGCCCTGCGAACCGAGAGCCGAGAGGATGCCCGTCGGATGGTCTCCGGTCTGAGTGCGGACTGGGACCCGCGCCGCAACGTCCGCGCGGTCGAGGAACTGTCCGACGGCAGGATCGTGGCCACGCTCGACGGGGTTCAGCTGGAGTCCTGGCTGCCCTCCGGACGACGGCAGTGGGCGGTCCGGGACGACAACGGCGGCCGCCACATCGTTATCGCCGCGGATGAACGGTCGGCCTGGGTGGGCTTGGCGCGGCCTTCTTGGGAAGAGCGTGCTCAGGCCGTGCTCCAGCTCGCACTCCAGGACGGGGCGCAGCTCGACCACATCACTCCCTCCGGCTCGGTGTCCTTGGTGCGGTGTGCTGACGGCTTGCCCGCCCTCGCGCCTGCCGGGCGGGGCGGTCGTCGGCACAGGCTGCGTATCCGCCGTGGCAGCCGGATCTACTTTCTGGAAACCGCTCGTGAGAAGGGCGGGCAGAAGTCTCGAACAGGCGAAGCCTGGCTTGAGGCAGCGGAACTGGGGTCCATACCCATCGCCGAACGTCCGCGTGAGCCGAGGCAGGAGGAGGTCCGTCAGCTGTTCCCCTACTCCTGGATGCCCGGCGAGACGCACTTCCCCGGCCCCGGGGCGGAGACCGCCGACGGAGATCTGATCCATGCCGGCACCGTTTACCACGGTCGAGGGCTGCAACCCGGCGGATCGTTCGTCGTACGACGCGCGGTGGCCGATACGGAGCCGACGTGGGTCTTTCGGACGGACCGCAGAGCCACCGACCTCGACTGCGACACGGAGACCGCTTACGTCACGTACAACGACGGCGAGGTCGTCGCGCTCGGCCTCCATGACGGCGGCGTCCGCTGGCGCCGGCATCTCACGGTCGCCGGAGTCCCCGCCGTGCCGACCGCGCTGACCGTCCCGGAACCCGGCCGACTGCTCATCGGCACCAGCGACGGGCGCCTCCTGGACTGCTCGACCGGCTAGGAAGTGCCGGTACGGTCCGGGCGCGCGGCGGCGGCGATTCCCGCCGACCAGAAGTGCCGCTTCGCGTCGCCGGTCGCCGGTCGCCGGTCGAAGAAGCGAGACGGTGTCGTCAAAGACCGGTTCCAGGCCCGGATCTGGAGCCGGACGAGGCCTCGAAGACCGCTGCGCAGAACTCTTCAGGCGGCAGATACCCGTGGTCGGCAACGTAATGCACGATCAGCAAGGGCGCCGCATAGGCGACCTCACTGCTGCCCGTAACCCAGATTTCCCCACTCCCCAGAAACAGACCCTCGCTGTCGAGGTGTTCCCCGGCGGCATCCAGCGTGGGGCAGAGCTCGCAGAAGTGCACCCCTCGGTAAACGTTCTCCGGGTTCTTCGCGAGTTCCCGCAGCCGGGGCAGCAGGCCGTGCGGGGTGGGCCCGCGCGAGTACTCATGCTCTGACGAGAGCCAACCCACGTTGAGGGCAGGTGGAGTGGGGGCTGAGTAACTGTACGGCGACAGGTCTGCGAAGTGTGTCATGTTTGCAACATTCAGTGAGTCGCTCGGAATTTCTGCGGAAGGCGGCCACGTTCCCACAGTTCGTCCAGGGTGCGCAGGTGGTCGTCGAAATTCTTCTGCATATCCGATCGTTCCTGCGCGGAGAACGAACCGAGCGGGTCGGAGAATTCGAGATCTCCGAGATCCGGACCAGTCCACCCCTTGAACCGACGGCACGACGCACACCACGAGTAAGTGATGCGCACCTTCCGCGCCCCGCTCACCTGACGATGAACGTAGGTCCGCACCGATTGCTTGCCGCACGCAGGGCATAGCCGCTCCACCGGCTCGTCCACGAACCGTGGACCGCCCAGCAACACGTCGACTTGCCCGCTGTCGAACTCTCCCATTCTCATCTCCTGCCTGCGATGGCGAGCACTGCCGCAAGGCCCTCTCGCAGATCCTTGACGAAGTACTCGGGAACCTCCAACGACGGGAAATGCCCACCCCTTTCTGGTGACCTCCATCGGACGATCCGGCGGTACCGCTCCTGTGCCCAGGGGCGCGGGCACTTCTCGATGTCGCGGGGGTAGATGCTGATGGCCGACGGGACGTCGACCCGCAGCTCGGGGTCCAGCGAGTTGTGACTCTCGTAGTAGATGCGGGCAGCCGAGGCTCCGGTCCGCGTCAGCCAATACAGGGTGACGTCGTCGAGGATCCTGTCTCTGGACATCGTCTCGAACGGAGAGTCCTCGGTGTCCGACCATTCGGCGAACTTGTCGAGTATCCAGGCGAGAAGCCCGACCGGTGAGTCGACGAGCGAGTAGCCGATGGTCTGCGGCCGGGTCGCCTGCTGCTTGGCGTATGCCGCGCGGTGGTGCCAGAAATGGTGGGTTTCCTCGGTCCATTCGCGCTCGACCGCCGTCAGCCCGTCCGTGGTCAGACCGGGTGGTCCCTCCGCGAACGTGGTGTGGATGCCGAGGACGCGCGCCGGGAACCGGCCGCCGAGAACCGTGGTGATGTTCCCTCCCCAATCGCCGCCGTGGGCCGCGAACGTGCTGTAACCGAGCCTTTCCATCAGTTCCACCCAGGCGGCCGCGATTTTCTCGGTTCCCCACCCGGTGGTGGCCGGCTTGTCGCTGTAGCCGAAGCCCGGCAGCGACGGCATCACGACATGGAAAGCCGGCGCGTCGGCGTCCTTCGGATCCGCCAGCTCGTCCACCACATCGGTGAACTCGGCAATGCTGCCCGGCCAGCCGTGCGTAAGGATCAGCGGAGTGGCATCCGCGCGAGCGGATCGGCGGTGCAGGAAGTGGATTCCCAGACCATCGATGGTCGTGCGGAACTGGCCGATCTGGTTGAGGCGCTTTTCGAACGACCGCCAGTTGTACCCGGTGCGCCAATAGTTCACGAGATCGACGAGGTCGGCGAGTGGAACACCCTGTCCCCACCGGCCACGGCCGGGCGCGGCGCGCCGGACTGTCTCGGCCTCCGGCAGCCGCGCCGCGGCCAATCGGGCGCGTAGATCGTCGAGGTCGGCCTCGGCCGCATGGGCTTCAAACGTTTGCACGTCGCTGGTGGGACGGGGCATGAGACCTCCTAGCATCGCGGAACCGGCTAAGGCGGTTCTAGCAGCCCTCCAAGCCGCGCCGCAACCGGCTAAGGTGGTTCCATGTGCACTGGGTTCCCTGACTTCCGCCTCGGCAGCGTGCTGGCGACGAGCTTCACGGCGACCCTGTCGGAGCGCCTCGGCGCCCCCGTGGAGCGCATTCCCACGCCGCAGCGACTCGTCGACTGGCTCGTGGTGAACGGCCTCGCCGTGGACTCCTGCACCACCGCCCAGCTCGACCTCGCCCGCGAACTGAGAGAGTCGATCCACGCCGCCGCGACAGCGGCCGCACTCCAGGACGCTCTCCCGGCCGCCGCCGTCCACGTCATCAACGACCGCAGCGCTCAAGGGCGGGCCGCGGCGACCCTGACGCCCGAGGGCGAGCGCCGATGGCGGCTCAGCTCGGATTCCTGCGTGGAAGACGCCCTCAGCGTGATCGCCGCCGACGCGGTCAGCATCATCGCGGGCGAACGAGACGGAAAACTGGCCCTGTGCGCATCGCCTACCTGCCGAGCCGCCTTCTTCGACACCAGTCAGAGCCGCAGCCGTAAATGGTGCGACATGAACACATGCGGAAACCGTCAGAAGAAGGCCCGCTTCAATGCCAACCAGCGCAAGAACCCCGGATCAGCGGAGTGATCGGCACCTGACCATTGAGGTGATGCGAATCTTTCGGGCTGCTCCGCTGCCTTTGACGTGCGCATGAACGCCCGTGACCCCGAGCTCCTTGAGGCGAGCGGCCTCAAGATTCAGACAGGCCACGATGCCCGCTCCCAAACCGCGACGAACTCCGCCTTGTGGATCACAGTGGCCGAGAATTCTGCTTGGGCTTGCACGTCTTCAATGAGCCCGACAGGGACCTCGCTCAGTCCAATGGTGCCCGACTCGCGCCAGTGGTCTGCTCTCAGGAGGCGGCCATCGCGGTACCCCTGCACTTTTCGCACCTCATAGCCGTCCGCTCCGATTTCGCTGAAAAAGGTGACAGGTTCTTCGGCCAGGTCGTGATGCCAGAGTACTTTCCAGTACTCCACGCCGCATTACTTCCGTAGGTCAGAAGCGTCCAGCGGCTCCACTCGCAGTTTGATCTGCCGATTGTGCTCGGCGTGAGCCACGACCTTTGCCGCGATGCTGTCACCAGGTGCGGGCCATTCTTCGGGTGGGACGGGCGAACCGTTTGGCAGGTAGGAGATTGCGTCTACTACAGCCACCGCTTCGGGGTTCTCGGTAATCTCCAGAAAGAATCCGAAAGGTCTGATCTCTTTTACCCTCCCGCGTACGAGAATCCCGATGGGAAAGTGCTCTTTCGTGGTCTGCCAGATAGCATCATCGATCATTGGTGCCAATGCCTCGGGTACTCGTTGAGTTTTTCGACTTCTGTGTTCGGGATGGTGACCTCCGTTAGAGGGCCTCCTTCGTATGGATATTCATGCTTCTTGAAATGTTCCGCATATTTGTCCGCCGGGATTCTGACCTCGATCACCCCGTCGCCGTAATGATTAGCGTAATTGTTGGCCAGTTCGCGTTCCTTGGCGAAATAAGCTGTCCCATCCATGTATGGATTATGAGGGTCGCCAGGGAAATCTCTTTCCAGGAATCCATTTTCATAGTGGTACTGGCCTCGTCCCCTGGAGGGTGCCTTGAAGAGGCTGACCTCGTCGCCGCAGTCTGGGGCGAGCCCCCAGCGGATCAGCCCATGTATGCGGATTATGAACATACGCCACCGGGTTAGGCGCCGGAGCCAGCCCCAACGGGTCAGGCGGGGCGTAACGGGCAGTTTCCGGGTCGAAGTATTGGCCGGGGAAGCGGAGGGGAGTGTAGGCGGGGCTGTCCACCGGCCAGGTGGTGGTGCCCCAGAGGGTGGATCTTTTGCGCCAGGCTATGTCGCCGGACTCGGCGATCAGTTCGCTCGGGGCGAACCACTGTTTCCGGGTGGGATGCGCGAAGAGGGGCGCAGTTCGTACTGGCGGTGGGATGGAGGAGGCAGAGGTGAAGCCGGCAGCCGGATGCTTACTCTGCTGTCGGCTCTGTCAGCCGGCGAACTTTTCATCGATGCATGAGCAAGCCCTTCCGATCCGCATCCGCCAGGGTGATGTCGGCCATCTCCGTCCAGGGCTTGGTCGGATTGAACGCTTGCTGGAAGGGGGCCTAGCTACTCCTAGCCATTGTGGGGTCGAGGGCCAGTCCCGGCATCTTCCCTGAACCCCAACAGGGCGGAAGCGGATAGAGAGATTTCGACCAGGTGCTCGTCAGGCGGGTTTGGAACCTCGTAGTGGTTCGTCGACATGAATTCAAGGAAATCTACCGGCAGCTGAATAGAATAGTGTTTGATATAGGCTGAGAGATCTGCGCGCCAGATGAAAGTTCCATCTGTGAGGATAGATGATCCGCCTGGGGTTTGAAATGCTCGACCAATGACATCCACGGTCATTTCCATGATGTCCAGGATTGGATGTCCTGTGTCGAGATATTGGACAACTTGATCCTTGGGGTAGTGAGGCTGATCGGTGGCGATGTAGTCCGAAATGGATTCCTTGTAGGTGTGGGGGGAGTCGGGCTCAAGCTCGCGAAAAAAGCCGACGGGTCGCATTTTTGGCCGTTTCTACAGTAGTGGGAGGAATGTGCGCCAGTATCCAGAGTCTGCAATCTGAGGGGTCTGGCCAGGGCCCAATCTCGGGTTGGTTCCAACTTTATTTGTCGGGGCTGTGACAGTTACGCCAAGTTCGTTTGCTACTTGCTGGGCGATGCCTGATGAGTCGGCTCCCGAGTGGCACACCATCAAGCGTAGCGGTCCGCCGGTATAGTTGGGGTTGTTCGTTACGGCATCGACTATCTGTCCTCCATTTACGCCTCCATTCGGCATTTCTAGGAAACCATCTCGGGAACCATGGGCCACGACGTCGTGATGGCCAGCGTTCAGTACGTTATGGAAGTTGCGCTGGCTTGCTCCATCCGAACCGATCAGGGTGCCGTTCTTTCCATGGGTAACAGGGTCCCCGGATGGGATTCCGCTGTCTTCCATGTAATCTGTTGCCCGTGTGTATGGTGCCAGCCCCAGCGGGTCAGCCCATGTATGCGGATTATGAACATACGTCACCGGGTTAGGCGCCGGTGCCAGCCCCAACGGGTCAGGCGTGGCGTAACGGGCAGTTTCCGGGTCGTAGTGGCGGTGGTAGTTGTAGTGGAGGCCGGTTTCCGGGTCGAAGTATTGGCCGGGGAAGCGGAGAGGGGTGTAGGCGGGGCTGTCCACCGGCCAGGTGGTGGTGCCCCAGAGGGTGGATCTTTTGCGCCAGGCTATGTCGCCGGACTCGGCGATCAGTTCGCTCGGGGTGCCGACCAGGTCGGTGATGATGGCGAAGAAGCGCTGGTCGATTTCCTGCCGCGGCGCCTCGGCCGCCGTGATGCGTTCCGTCTGGGCGATCGGCTGGAGGCCGTTGTGGTCCCAGGTGAGGGTGACGGCGTTCGGGTGGGCGGACGTCGTCGTGGTCTGTTCGGTGAGGGTGGGGCCGTCCCAGGTGAAGTCGGTCTGTTCGGCGACCTCGCCCGACTCCGTCAGGCGTTGCTTTGCCGTGCGGCGGCCCACAGGGTCGTAGCGGTAGCGCCAGCGGGTGCCGTCCGGGGTGGTGACGGAGGTGAGGCGGTCCTCCGCGTCCCACGCGTAGCGCCAGGTGTCCGGCTTGCGGGAGAGGCGCGTCTTCTGGCGGAGTACGACGCGGCCCAGCGCGTCGTACTCGTAGCGGACGCCGCCCGCACGGGTGACGCGGGTGCCCGTGTAGACGCGGGCGCCCCTGGCCTCGGCCCCGGGGTGGTCCGCCGGCCAGTGGGCTTCGGACTGGTTGCCCGCCGCGTCGTACGCGTAGCGCTCCGTCCAGCCGGGGGCGTCGACCGACGTGACGCGGCCCGTCGCGTCGAGCCCGAAGGTGCGCGGGCCGGAGAGCAGGTCGTCGACGGCGGTGAGGTTGCCGTCGCGGCGGTAGGTGTAGGCGCGGGACTGGAGCGCGGCGGTGGAGGCTTCCGCCGTCACGGACTGGTCCGTCAGGCGCCCCGCCGGGTCCCACGCCTGCGTCATCGTCAGCGACAGCTCCTCGCCGAAGCGGCGCGCGACCTCCCGGCCCGCCGCGTCGTGCTCCAGCTCGAAAGCGTGCCCCGAGGCGGACACGGAGGCGCGGTGGCCCGCCGCGTCGTACGACCAGGTGCTGACCGCGCCCGAAGGCGTCACCCGGCGCGCACGGCGGCCGAGCTCGTCGTAGGCGAAGGTCATCGTGCGGCCGTCGCACGTCTGGGACTTGACCCGGCCCAGCCGGTCCCGGCCGTAGACGAGCGTCGCGTCCGGCCCGGCCGCCTCCATGAGGCGGCCCGCCGCGTCGTGCCGGAACCGGGTGACCTTGCCCGCCGCGTCCTTCGCGACGATGCGGTCGAGCACGTCGTACTCGTAGCCGATGGTCTGCCCCAGCGCGTCGGTACGGGACGTGAGGCGCCCCGCCGCGTCGTGCGCGTACGTCAGCGTGCGCCCGTCGAAGTCCGTCTCGGCCAGGAGACGGCCCGTCGGGTCGTACGCATAACTCCACGCCAGGCCCTGGGGGTTGACCACTTCCAGCAGTTGGAGCTGCGTGTTGTGCTTGAACTCATGGCGCACCCCGTCCGGCCCGGTCCGCGCGCTGAGCTGGTCGAAGTGCGTGTACTCGGAGCGGGTCACGCCGCCGAGCGCGTCCGTGTGCGCCGTGCAGTTGCCCTCGCCGTCGTACGTCCAGGACTGCTCGGAACCGTCCGCCTCGACGCGGCGCACGAGCTTCCCCTCCACCGACCAGGAGAGCCGGGTCGTCGCGCCCACCGGATCGACGGCAGCGGTGATGCGGCCGAAGGCGTCCCGCCGGTAGCTGGTCGTGCCGCCGAGCGGATCGGTGATCTCCACCGGCAGCCCGGCCGCGTCGCACCGGATGCGGGTCACACCGCCCAGCGCGTCCGTCACCGACGCGGGATGGCCCAGCGCGTCATAGGTGTAGCGCGTCGCCGCGCCGGCGGGGTCGGTCACGGACGTGCGCCGGCCCGCGTCGTCGAACGTCTGCTGCCACGTCGTGCCGTCCGGATCCGTGATCGTCTCCGGCTTGCCCAGCTCGTTGTACGAGGCCGTGGCCGCGCGGCCGTCCGGGCGGACGACCGAGGTCAGCCGGCCCGCCTCGTCACGGCGGAACTCGGTGGTGCGGCCCAGCGCGTCGGTACGCGCGCACAGCCGGTCGTAGCGGTCCCACCGCGAGTGGACCGCCGCCCCCGTCGGATCGATCTCGGTGACGACCTGAAGCGCCCGGTTGATGACGTAACGGCTCGTGTGGCCCAGGGAGTTGGTGAGGGTCGTCACGCTCAGGCCGGTGTCCGGGTCGCGCGGCCCGTACTCCAGGGTGGCCCGCATATGGCCCTCGGCACCCGACTCGAAGACACAGCGGTCCCACGCGTCGTACGTGTACGAGTAGCGGCTGTCATTGCGGTCCGTCCAGGCCGTGATGCGCCCGCGCTCGTCGTACTCGAACCGCAGCGGCAGCCCGGAGGAGTTGACCACCTCCGTGAGGTCGCCGCCGGTGTAGCCGTAGCGCACCAGCTCCACGTCGGCCCCGCCCGGCCCGCCGCCCGCCAGATGCAGCGCCGTGATGCGCGGCGCCCCGCCGTCCGTGACGCCGGTGGTCACGCGGACGCGATAGCCGCTGTCGTGGACGATCGCGGTCGGCGCGCCGTCCGGGTCCCGCTCGAAGGCGATCCAGTGGCCGTCGCGGTCCGAGATCTGCTCCAGCGGGGCGGTCCCGTCGCCGTACGGGCGTGAGC
>NZ_JBHVHQ010000048.1:0-20811 GCF_042800135.1 Streptomyces sp. NPDC057654
CGGTGACACCGACAGCGGGGCCGGCCGGCCCACCCCCGGAAGCGGCGGCCGCTCCCGCCGCACGCTTCCGGGGGCCACGGGCCGACCCGAGCGGGACCCTGGCTTTCGTGGAGAGCCCGGTCCAGCTCCTGAACGTACTGGAGTGGTCGTACAGCGGCGAGCGGCGGGAGGAGGCCGACGCACCCGACATCGCACCCTCGTCCGTACCCACCCTCTACGACGGCGTGCCCCGGCAGCCGTACGAGACCGTGGACGCGGAGTCCGAACTGCCGGACGCGCAGCGCCCGCCCACCGGCCTCACCGTCGTCGTGCTCGCCCCGCACGACCCCATGACGCGGGGCCAGCTGCGCCGGATGGCCGAACTGGCGCGGCGCGAGGGGCACACGGTGCGGTGGGAGGAGGCGCGCGGCGGCGCCGGGGCTCCGGCGCAGACGATCGCGGCGCTCACGCCCCTGCTGCGTCGCGCGAGCCGCGTCGTGATCGGGGACCCGTTCTCGCGCTATGTGCAGCTGCTGCTCACCATCGCCCGCGCCCGGGACGTCGTGGTCGTGGACGACGGCACCGCCACCATGGAGTTCGTCTCCCAACTGGCCCTCGGCAAGCGACTGGTGCGCTGGCACCGGCGCGGCGGACGCGGGGCGCGCGATCTCCTCTTCGCGCCGTTCGCGGCCTCCGCGCGCCGCAGGCTCACGCCGGGCGAGGGCCGCCGCGTCGAGGTGTTCACCTCGATGCCCGTCCAGGCGCCGCCCGGCGTCACCGTCACCGCCAACGACTTCGCGTGGACCCGCTCGGCCTTCGGACCGCCCCGGCTCACCCGCGGCACCGACCTGGTCGGCACCTCCCTCGTCGAGACCGGCGTCGTGGACCTCGACCACTATCTGACCGCCGTCGCCTCGCTGGCCCGTACGCACGGCGCGACCCGGTACTTCGCGCACCGCCGGGAGTCCACCGACAAGCTGCACCGGATCGGCGGCGAGCTGGGTCTGGAGATCGTACGGCCCGACCTGCCGCTCGAACTGATCGCCCGGCGCGGCCCCATAGGGCGCATGATCCTGAGCTTCCCCTCCACCGTGGTGCACACCCTGCCGCTGGCCCTCGCCGGCACCGGCATCACGGTCGCCGTCTGCGACGTGGACCCCGCCTGGCTGACGGAGACCGCCTCGCCCCGCGCGGAGGACTTTCTCTCGGGAGTCACGGGGACCGCACGCGGTATCCGCCGAGTTCCGTACGTACCGGCCTCGACCCTTTGAGCGCGGAGGAGGGCGGGGGCCGGGGCCGCGGGTGCGCGGGGGAGGGCGGTAAACCAGTGGTACGGAAGGGGCGGCGGCACGGCGCGTAGCGGAGTCTTCTACCCCGCATCTCTTGTGGTCATGCGACCCACGGCCTAGTTTCCCTTCCCCTATCGGGCTGAACTTTTGTTGATCGCCAGGCAGTTGCCCCACCTGTGGCCCTAACCTTCACAGGGTGAACCAACTGATGTCCCGCGAATCCGAGTCCGAGGCAGGTACCGATCCCGAGCTGCCCGGCGCGCTGTCCGCCGGGCTGCGCGCCGAACTGATCGCCTTCCGGCGGGACTTGCACATGCACCCTGAATTGGGCAAGTGCGAGTTCCGTACCACCGGGGCCATCAAGGCGAGACTGGAGAGGGCCGGGCTCGCGCCGCGAGCCCTCCCCATCGGCACCGGACTCGTCTGCGACATCGGGCCGATGGACCGCGAGGCCGCGGCCCGTCCCATGCTGGCGCTGCGCGCGGACATCGACGCCCTGCCGATCCCGGACACCAAGACGGTGCCGTACCGCTCGACCGTCAAGGACATGGCGCACGCCTGCGGCCACGACGTGCACACTGCCGTCGTGCTCGGCGCCGGCCTCGTCCTCGCGGATCTGGCGCAGCGGGGCCGGCTGCCGCACCCGGTCCGGCTGATCTTCCAGCCCGCCGAGGAGGTGCTGCCGGGCGGCGCGCCCGACGTGATCGACTGCGGGGTGCTGGACGGCGTCGGCCGGATCATCGGGGTGCACTGCGACCCCAAGGTGGACGCGGGGCGGATCGGGCTGCGGCCCGGCGCCATCACCTCGGCGTGCGACCGGCTGGAGGTGGCGCTGAACGGCGCGGGCGGCCACACCGCGCGCCCCCATCTGACCACCGACCTGGTGACGGCCGCCGCGAAGGTCGCCACGGACGTGCCGGCGCTGCTGGCCCGGCGGGTCGACGCGCGCTCCGGGATGGCGGTGACGTGGGGGCGGCTGGAGACCGGGCACGCCTGCAATGTGATCCCGCAACATGCCGAATTGTCCGGTACGGTCCGCTGCCTGGACCTCCAGGCGTGGCGCGAGGCCCCCGATCTGGTGCACGCCGCGATCGACGAGGTGGCCACCCTGCACCGGGCGAAATCGGAGATCAACTACATCCGGGGGGTGCCGCCGGTCGTCAATGAACCGGACGTCACCGAACTGCTGCGCCGCGCGATGACCGCGCGGCGCGGGCCGTCCTCGATCGAGGACACGGAGCAGTCCCTGGGCGGCGAGGACTTCTCCTGGTACCTGGAGCAGGTGCCCGGCGCGATGGCCCGGCTGGGGGTGCGGCGCGTCGGCGACACTGTCCGACGTGACCTGCATTGCGGTGATTTCGACGTGGACGAGTCGGCGATCGGGGTGGGCGTGGAGCTGTTCACCGCCGCGGCTTTGCTCGATGTCAACCGTCCGTAGGCGGCGAGGTGGGGATGGGTTCGCGACGATCCGATAACGGCTTTCTGCGACCCCTTTATCCCCCATCTACGCGCGTTACGATGCCCGCGAAACCAGCGCCGACCGTGGCGCTTCGAGTGAAGGGGCCCTCGTGCGCCGGGTATCCACAATCGCTGTCGCGGGCATCTGTTCCGCGACCCTCGCTTTCTCGCTCACCGCGTGCGGTGAGTCCTCGACCGAGTCCGGCGGCAAGGACAAGGGCATCGGCCTGGCCTTCGACGTCGGCGGCCGTGACGACCACTCCTTCAACGAGTCCGCCGCCCGCGGCATGGACAAGGCCATGAAGGAACTGAAGGTCGGCGGCAAGGCGATGACCGCCAAGAACAACGAGACGGAGGCGGACCGCGAGCAGCGGCTCTCCTCGCTGGCCGAGGCCGGGTACAACCCGGTCATCGGCGTCGGCTTCAACTACGCCAAGTCGATCCAGAAGGTGGCGGCGGACAACCCGAAGACCACCTTCGCGATCGTCGACTCGGTCGTGCCGGGCAAGAACGTCGACAGCATCGTCTTCGGCGAGCACGAGGGCTCCTACCTCGCGGGCGTCGCCGCGGCGCTGAAGACCAAGACCAAGAAGGTCTCGTTCATCGGCGGCGTGAACAACGCGCTGATCCAGAAGTTCCAGGCGGGCTTCGAGCAGGGCGTGCGCGAGACCGACCCCAAGGTCAAGATCACCTCGCAGTACCTCTACCCGAACAACGACAAGGGCTTCAACGACCCCGCCGCCGCCAAGGACAAGGCGAAGGGCATGCTCGACGCCGGCAACGACGTCATCTACACCGCCGCCGGCCTCTCCGGCAGCGGCTCGATCGAGGCCATCGCGGCCAAGAAGGGCGCCTGGGCGATCGGCGTCGACTCCGACCAGTACAAACAGTCCGGTCTGGAGAAGTACAAGTCCTCGATCCTGACCTCCGTCGTCAAGAACGTGGACGTCGCCGTCTTCGACCTGGTCAAGTCCGTCAAGGACGGCAAGCCGCTGACCGGCACGCACCGCTACCTGCTCAAGGACGGCGGCGTCTCGCTGTCCACCTCGGGCGGCAACATCGACGACCTCAAGGACAAGATCGCGGAGGCGAAGCAGAAGATCGTCGACGGCAAGGTCAAGGTCAAGGAGAACCCGTGAGCTGAGAGCCCGCGCCCCGTTCCTGACCGGATCGGTCAGGAGTGGGGCATGGGCTCCGCGGCCGGGACGGCTCCCCGGCCCCTGCGGACTCGGGCTCGGCGCGGCGGTGTGCGGCCGCCGCGTCGGGCCCGTACAAATGAGCCAACGCTACGCGCGTAGCGGCGAGTTGGCGCGGTACGTTCGCCTGTGAGGCGCGTGGACCGCCCGCGGGCAGCCCACCGGCCGCTCGCCGTACGTTCCTCGACCCCGCCCAGCCCATTTCCCCATCGCTCCCTTCCCCGAGGAGAGTGCGCCATCAAAGCGTCCACCAGCAGTCCCCCGACCGCGGGCGCGCCCAGCGCCCCCGCCGTCCAGCTCCGCGGCATCACCAAGCGGTTCCCGGGAGTCGTGGCCAACCACGACATCGACATCACCGTCCGCCGCGGCACCGTGCACGCCCTCGTCGGCGAGAACGGCGCCGGCAAGTCGACCCTGATGAAGATCCTCTACGGCATGCAGAAGCCGGACGAGGGCACCATCGAGTCCGACGGCGAGCAGGTCAGCTTCGCCGGTCCCGCCGACGCCATCGCCCGCGGCATCGGCATGGTCCACCAGCACTTCATGCTGGCCGACAACCTCACCGTCCTGGAGAACGTCGTCCTCGGCGGCGAGAAGCTGCACGGCATCGGCCAGCGGGCCCGCGCCCGGATCAAGGAGATCTCCGACGCGTACGGGCTCGGGGTCCGCCCCGACGTCCTCGTCGAGGACCTCGGCGTCGCCGACCGGCAGCGCGTGGAGATCCTCAAGGTCCTCTACCGCGGCGCCCGTACGCTCATCCTCGACGAGCCGACCGCCGTCCTCGTCCCGCAGGAGGTCGACGCGCTCTTCGACAACCTCCGCGAGCTCAAGGCGGAGGGCCTCACCGTCATCTTCATCTCGCACAAGCTGGGAGAGGTCCTCTCCGTCGCCGACGACATCACCGTCATCCGGCGCGGTACGACCGTCGCCTCGGTGGTGCCGAGCGAGACGAGCCCCAAGCAGCTCGCCGAGCTGATGGTCGGCAGCGAACTGCCCTCGCCCGAGACCCGCGAGTCGACCGTCACCACCGCCCCGATGCTGACCGTCGACGGGCTGCGGCTCTCCGCCGTCGACTCCGACGGCGCCGTACGGAACGTGCTCGACGACATCGCCCTCACCATCCACAAGGGCGAAATCCTCGGCCTCGCCGGGGTGGAGGGCAACGGCCAGGCGGAACTCGTCGAGGCCATCATGGGGATGCGCGACCCCGACAGCGGCACCGTCACCCTCGACGGCGCCGACGTCACCCACGCGCCGACCCGCGCCCGCCGCGAGGCCGGCGTCGGCTACATCCCCGAGGACCGCCACCGGCACGGACTGCTGCTGGAGGCCCCGCTCTGGGAGAACCGCATCCTCGGCCACGTCACCGAGGAGCCCAACAGCAAGGGCGCGCTGCTCGACCTCAAGGCCGCGCGCGCCGACACCGAGCGGATCGTCGCCGAGTACGACGTACGCACCCCCGGCATCGAGGTCACCGCGGCCTCGCTGTCCGGCGGCAACCAGCAGAAGCTGATCGTCGGCCGCGAGATGAGCCACCGGCCCAAGCTGCTGATCGCCGCCCACCCCACGCGCGGCGTGGACGTCGGCGCGCAGGCGCAGATCTGGGACCAGATCCGCGAGGCGCGCCGCGAGGGGCTGGCCGTCCTGCTGATCTCCGCCGACCTGGACGAGCTGATCGGGCTCTCCGACACCCTGCGGGTGATGTACCGGGGCCGGCTGGTCGCGGACGCGGACCCCGCCACCATCACCCCGGAGGAGTTGGGCTCGGCCATGACCGGCGCCGCTACCGGCCACCTGGAGCACGTCGCCGACGACGCGGACGCAGGTGCGGACGAATGAAGAAGCTCGACAAGAACAAGCTGATCCTCGCGGTCGCCGCGCCGCTCCTCGCCATCGTCGCCGCCCTGGTCATCACCTCGGTGATCATCGCGGCCACCGGCAAGGACCCCTTCCACGCCTACCAGGTGATGGTCGACTTCGGCTCGAAGAGCGACAGCCAGGTCTGGATCATCAACAAGGCGACCCCGTACTACCTGTCCGCGCTGGCCGTCGCCATCGGCTTCCGGATGAACCTCTTCAACATCGGCGTCGACGGCCAGTACCGCATCGCGGCCTTCTTCGCCGCCGTCGTCGGCGGCTCGCTCACCCTCCCCGGCTTCGTACAGATCCCGCTGGTCATCCTGGTGGCGATGGTCGTCGGCGCGATCTGGGCGGGGATCGCGGGGCTGCTGAAGACCACCCGCGGCGTCAACGAGGTGATCAGCACGATCATGCTGAACTCCATCGGCGCCTCGGTCATCGGCTACTTCCTCCAGGACGGGCGGCTCGCCATCAAGGAGGGCAACCTGATCCACACGCCCTACCTGCCCGACTCCTCGCACTTCTTCGAGATCCCCACCACGCCCAAGCCCATCTACGGCTTCGTGATCATCGCGGCGCTGGCCGGGCTCGTCTACTGGTTCGTCCTCAGCCGCACCCGGTTCGGCTTCGACCTGCGCACCGTCGGCCGCTCCGAATCCGCGGCCCAGGCCAGCGGCGTCAGCGTCAAGCGCATGGTCATCACCTCCATGGTGCTCTCCGGCGCCGTCGCGGGGCTCGTGGGCATGCCGACGCTGCTCGGCGTCTCGTACAACTACGGCACGGACTTCCCCGCCGGCATCGGCTTCACCGGCATCGCCATCGCGCTGCTCGGCCGCAACCACCCCGTCGGCATGGCGCTCGGCGCGCTGCTCTGGGGCTTCCTGGAGCGCACCGGCACCCAGCTCGAATTCGAGGGCTACGCGCAGGAAATCGTCGGCGTCATCCAGGGCGTCATCGTGCTGTGCGTCGTCATCGCGTACGAGATCGTGCGCCGGTACGGGCTCAGGACCCAGCAGCGCAAGGTCGGCGAGGAACTCGCCGCCCAGGCCCGTAAGAGCGACAAGGCGGAGGTGTCCGCGTGAGCAGCAACCTCACTGCCGTGCTCTCGAAGGGGCTCAGCGGCAGGAACAAACCCGAGCGGCGCAAGCTCACCTACCCGGTGGTGCTGCTGCTCCTCGCGGGCGCGCTGCTGCTGCTCGCCGTACTGCGCGTGATCACCGGCGCCGAGGACCTCACGTCCTCCGGGCAGTTCAGCGGCGCGCTCGGCGCCGCCGTGCCGATCGGGCTCGCGGGCCTGGGCGGGCTGTGGGCGGAACGGGCCGGCGTCATCAACATCGGCCTCGAAGGCATGATGATGCTCGGCACGTTCTGCGCCGGCTGGATGGGCTGGCAGCACGGGCCGTGGATCGCGGCGCTCGCGGGCATCGTCGGCGGCGCGGTCGGCGGCCTCGTCCACGCGCTCGCCACCGTCACCTTCGGCGTGGACCACATCGTCTCCGGTGTGGCGATGAACATCCTGGCGCTGGGCGTCACCCAGTACCTGGCCAAGCTGTGGTTCGGCGCGGACGGCAGCGCCGCGCAGCGCGCGGGCGGCAACGACAAGCAGTCGCCGCCGATGAGCGACATGCCGAACTTCTCGATCCCGGGGCTGTCCGACTGGCTGGCGTCCGTCGAGAAGCACCACTGGTTCCTCGTGTCGGACCTCGCGGGGATCCTGGACGGGCTGGTCACGGACGTGTCCTGGCTGACCATCGCGGCGGCGGCGCTGTTCGTCGGCACGTTCTTCGTGCTGTGGCGGTCCTCCTTCGGGCTGCGGCTGCGGTCCTGCGGCGAGAGCCCGGTCGCCGCCGAGTCGCTCGGCGTCAACGTCTACACGTACAAGTACGCGGCGGTCATCGTCTCCGGCGGGCTGGCCGGACTCGGCGGCGCGTTCCTGGCCATCGGCACGCACATGTACTCCGACGGCCAGACCGGCGGACGCGGCTACATCGGCCTCGCCACCATGATCTTCGGCAACTGGCGGCCGGGCGGCGTGGCCATGGGCGCCGGCCTGTTCGGCTTCATGGACAGCCTCCAGCTGCGCGGCGGCGGCGAGACCGTGCACGCCCTGCTGCTGCTCCTCGCGGTGCTGCTGGCCGGGCTCGCGCTGTGGAAGCTGCGGGCCAAGCAGCGCCGCGTCGCGCTGATCAGCGGGGTGTTCGCGCTGCTGCTGATCCTCTGGTACGCGTTGACGGCGCGGGTTCCGCTGGAGTTCGTCGACGCCACGCCGTACGTGGTGACGCTGCTGGTGCTCTCCGTCTCCGCGCAGCGCCTGCGGATGCCGAAGGCGAACGGCAAGCCATACCGGAAGGGCCAGGGGAAGTAAGTGAGCGAGTCCTGGGAGACGTTCGACTGGGAGCCGCTGCGGGTGCGGGCGCGGGAGGCGATGTCACGGGCGTACGCCCCGTACTCCCGCTTCCCGGTCGGCGCGGCGGCCCTCGTCGACGACGGCCGCACCGTGTCCGGCTGCAACGTGGAGAACGCCGCGTACGGCGTGGCGCTGTGCGCCGAATGCGGGCTGATCTCCGAACTGTTCGCGACGGGCGGCGGTCGGCTGACGGCCTTCACGTGCTGTGGGCGGGACGGCGGGGTGCTGATGCCGTGCGGGCGCTGCCGCCAGCTGCTGTGGGAGCACGGGGGGCCGGAGCTGCGGATGGACACGGCGTCGGGGGTGCGGCCGCTGTCGGAGCTGCTGCCGGACGCGTTCGGCCCGGCGGACCTGGGGCGTTGAGGGCTTGAGGTTTGAGGGCTTGAGGGCGGCGCCGCCGGTTGGCGCGGGGCCGCCCCCGCCGCCCGGCCAACACCATGAACGAAACGAAGAAAGCGAGCCCATGGACGTCATCTCCGTCATCCGGACGAAGCGCGACAGGGAAAGGCTGAGCCCCGAGCAGATCGACTGGGTCATCGACGCCTATACGCGCGGCGAGGTCGCCCACGAGCAGATGTCGGCGCTCGCGATGGCGATCCTCCTCAACGGCATGGACCGTACGGAGATCGCCCGCTGGACCGCCGCGATGATCAACTCGGGGGAGCGGATGGACTTCTCGTCCCTGCCCCGCCCGACGGCCGACAAGCACTCGACGGGCGGCGTCGGCGACAAGATCACGCTGCCGCTCGCGCCGCTGGTCGCCGCGTGCGGCGCGGCCGTCCCGCAGCTCTCGGGCCGCGGCCTCGGCCACACCGGCGGCACCCTGGACAAGCTGGAGGCCATCCCCGGCTGGCGGGCGCTGCTGAGCAACGCCGAGATGATGGACGTACTGCGCGACGTCGGGTCCGTCATCTGCGCGGCGGGCGACGGGCTGGCCCCCGCCGACAAGAAGCTGTACGCGCTCCGGGACGTGACCGGAACCGTGGAGGCCATACCGCTGATCGCCTCCTCGATCATGTCGAAGAAGATCGCGGAGGGGACCGGGTCGCTGGTCCTGGACGTGAAGGTCGGCTCCGGCGCGTTCATGAAGAACATCGAGGACGCCCGCGAACTCGCCTCCACCATGGTCGAACTGGGCACCGACCACGGCGTACGGACCACGGCCCTGCTGACCGACATGTCCACCCCGCTCGGGCTGACCGCCGGCAACGCCCTCGAAGTCCGTGAGTCCGTCGAGGTCCTCGCGGGCGGCGGCCCCGCCGACGTCGTGGAACTGACCCTCGCCCTGGCCCGCGAGATGCTGGAGGCGGCCGGGCTCGGCGACGTCGACCCGGCCAAGGCGCTGGCGGACGGCTCCGCCATGGACCACTGGCGGCGCATGATCCTCGCCCAGGGCGGCGACCCGGACGCCGCACTGCCGGTCGCCCGCGAACAGCACGTCGTACACGCCGCCGCCACGGGCGTCCTGACCACCCTCGACGCCTACGCGGTCGGCGTCGCCGCCTGGCGCCTCGGCGCGGGCCGCGCCCGCAAGGAGGACCCGGTCCAGGCGGGCGCGGGCATCGAACTCCACGCCAAGCCCGGCGACACGGTCACCGCGGGCCAGCCCCTCCTGACCCTCCACACCGACACCCCGGAAAAGTTCGCCTACGCCCTGGAGGCACTGGACGGCGGCGTCCTCGTAGCCCCCGAACACACGGAGTACGAACCGAACCCGATTATCTTGGACCGTATTGCCTGACCTGCGGTTTCCCCATTTGGGTGAACGGGACCGGTGGACCGACGCCGGTCCCGTTCGGCGTGCTGAGGTCGGTGCGTGCCGATAGCAGGACTCTGCGCGGTGAGCGTTCTCCCAGGCTACGGCGACCTGACGGAGTTCTCATCGGTGATGCCCCCCACTTGCCGACATGTCGGCAGCGTACGTCCCCTGAGCGGGGACGTACGCTTAACGGCTTTCGGAGCCAGGAAACCCGTCGGCTGTCACTGCGTCCAGGAAGTGGGCCCAGGCGCCTCGCCGGCAGAACAGGAGCCCGCCGTCCGGTGTTTTGCTGTCGCGCACGACGCGGCCCCTGTCAGCAGTGTGCGCTACCTCCACGCAGTTCCCCTGCTGAGTCGAGTAGGACGACTTCCGAAACACGCTGACTATCTCAGGGTTCACGATGCCTCATCCATGTGTTGCGGTCTAACTCTCAAGATAATGGCGAATCCGGTCGGCGCTCTCGATGGGGACAGCGCCACCACCTTATTCAGAAGGTGGTGGTCGAGGCCCTGACCGCCTTCAGCCTCTCGGTGTGCGTTGCCATCGAACCCCAAAACAGCTGTGGCCAGCAGGGCGTCGCGTGGTTGATCGAGCCCGTCGCCCGGTCGTTCGCATCCGCGGTTGACCTGGAGTTCGAGCGGCCGACGGCCGCGGCCTCGTGAACGCGGTCCTGGTGCTCAGCGCCCTGCCCGATGGTGGTGGCTGTCGGCACGGTCTCGGACATCCTCAACCAGCAGCCGAGCAACACCCCCTGCACCACCCGTGAAGGAGTAGCCGCGTGACTACACTCCGAATAATGAAGTCCGAGGAAGCTGAAACACCGTCCTCCGCCGAGCAGTTGCGTGAAGCTCTCATCGTCCAGTTGCGTGAGTTAGGAGCGGTCAGAACCGAGGCAGTCGAGGCTGCTGTTCGCGCCGTTCCCCGGCATGTCTTCGTTCCCCAGGTTTCGCTCTCCGAGGCGTACGCACCCGAGCGAGCTGTGATCACCAAGAAAGATGAGGACGGGGTCGACGTCAGTTCGGTCTCCGCTGCCCGAATCCAAGCGCTCATGCTGGAGCAGGCGGAGATCCGCCCCGGTATGCGGGTGCTGGAAATCGGCTCGGGTGGATACAACGCGGCGCTCATCGCGGAGTTGGTCGGCGGGAAGGGTGAGGTCACGTCCATCGACATCGACCCGGATGCCGTAGACCGGGCGCGTCGCTTCCTGGCCGAGGCTGGATACGGGCGCGTAAACGTCCTCCTCGCTGACGGGGAGGAGGGCGAGCCAGTGCACGCCCCCTTCGATCGGATCATCGTCACCGTCGGGGCATGGGACATCCCCCCGGCCTGGGTGGACCAGCTCGCCGAAGGCGGCCGGATCGTCGTTCCCCTGCGGGTGCGCTGTCTGACCCGGTCGGTGGCCCTCGAACGTGAGGGCGGGCATCTGGTGAGCCGGAACTACGAACTGTGCGGCTTCGTGCCGATGCAGGGCGTTGGAGAGCGCCGGATGCAGCTGGTGGTGCTGCATGACGAGCCAGGCGACGAGGTCGGTCTCAAGCTGGACGACGGAGACCGAGTGGACGCGGAGGGCTTGCGTACAGCGCTCGCTCAGCCGCCTGTGGAGGTCTGGTCGGGGGTGACCATTGGCGGAATGGAACCATTCGACGGCCTCGATCTGTGGCTGGCGACCGCTGTACCGGATTTCGCCCGCCTCGCTGCGACGCCGTCGGCCCGCGATCGGGGAATCGTTGCCGCCGCATCACCGATGGGCATCTCGACGCTGATCGACAAGGACAGCTTCGCCTACCGCAAGCTGCGGCCGACCAGCCCGGAACGGACCACTTTCGAATTCGGGGCGTTCGGACACGGCCCTGACGCCCAAGCGGTCGCGGACCAGTTGGTGGAGCACATCCGGAACTGGGACCGCGAACACCGCTCCGGCCGGGCCGTCTTCATGGTGCATCCCGCAGGCACGTCCGACGATCAGCTTCCCGCCGGCCGTGTGGTCGACAAACGGCATACGCGGGTAACTATCTCCTGGCCCTGACGACACCACAGAGCTGGGTCAGGAACCGCAAGAGCACATCCATCACCACCTATCAGGAGGAATGGAGATGGCAGCGATACAACCCAAGGGGGCGGTGGCCCCGTCGGACTTCGATCTGGACATCACTGTCGTGGAGAAGGCTCCGGTCATCGCCGACCTGATGAACGACACCAGCGACAACTGCGGCGGCTCCTGTCAGAGCGCCTGCTCGAACAGCACCTGCGAGTGACCTGAGTGACCTAACGGCCCGGCGCCCTGGCCAACGGCTACGGCACCGGGCTCACCGCACGAAGCGGAGGCGCCGAGGATGTACCGGTCCATCGATGCGACGCTCCTACGGGCCGCGGCAGGCCCAGCCGACCTGAACCTGCCCCCCTGGCCGGACCTGAGCGGCGCCACGTACGCCGACACGCAGCAGCGGCGCCGTTGGATACAGCAGGTATGGGCACAGGAAGCAATCGCCGAGGCGGTCGAGCTGGCCAGCCCGCCCCTGGCCCGCCGCATCCGCGCGATCTGCGCCGAACAGCCCTTGCAGGCGCGGCGCGTACGGCGGGCTGCGGAGTCCCTCGTCCGTTACTTACTGCGCATGCAGTACCGGGCTACGCCTTTCGGCTTGTTCGCCGGGGTAGCTCCCGCGCACTTCGGCTCGGGGCTCACCGTGCGGTGGGGAGGGGAACACCAGGCCGTCGTGCACGTCGATGCCGAGTGGCTGGCGGAGGTGATCACGCGCTTGGAAGCGTGCCCCGAACTGCTGCGCCGCCTGCCGGTCGTGGTGGACAACACGTGCTTCGTACGGGGCACGAAGCTGGTGGTGCCCTGCCAACAACCACCCCACAACCGGGACCGCGGCCGAGGAGTGGCGGAGGAGGTGAGTCTCCGCTACACCCGAGCCGTCAAGACGGTGCTGGACGCAGCGGAGTCGCCCGTTCCGGTCGGCGATCTGGCTGGGAAGGTCGCGGCCGAGTACCCGGACACGCCCAGCGAAGTCATCGACCGGCTGCTGACCGATCTGGTCGCCCGACGCGTTCTGCTCAGCAGTCTGCACCCGCCGATGACGGTCACCGACGTGGTGGGCCACATCGTCCACGAGCTGAGCGCCGTAGATGCCGGATCCATCCCCCAAGCAGCCGCAACCGTCCGTGAACTGGAGGCGATCGCGGCAGCCCTGGCCCGTCACAATCGGGCTGACCCCGTCGCGCGGCGGCAACTCAGAGCGGCTGCGTCGGTTCCCATGGCCGCGCTGTCCGACGCCGTCGAACAGCCCCTCGTCGTGGACCTGAAGCTCGACTGCTCGCTGGTTCTGCCGCGGGCGGTGGCGCGCGAGGCCGAGAACGCGACGACGGCCCTGGCCCGCCTGACCCGTTACCCCGCCGGGCCTCTGGCGTGGCAGGACTATCACGCCAGGTTCCTGGAGCGGTACGGGACTGGCGCGCTCGTTCCCGTCCGGGACCTCGTGGACAGCAGTGCAGGGCTGGGCCTTCCCGCCGGATACCGCGGCTCCCTCTCCGAGCGTCCGCAGCCACTTGTGACGAGGCGGGACGAGAAACTGCTGGCACTGGCACAGCGAGCGGTGTTGGACGGCACCGGCGAGATCGTGCTCGATGACCAGATCGTCGCCGATCTCACGCCCCCTGACGCCGACCACTGGCACGTGCCTGCCCACGCGTCCCTTCGCTTCCAGGTGGAAGCGCCCACCCACACCGCGCTGGAGCAGGGCGCGTTCACTCTCGTCGTCGTCGGCCTGTCCTCGGCGGCCGGCACCACCGCCGGGCGGTTCCTCCACCTCCTCGATGAGCCCGACCGCACCCGCATGACCACCGCGTACGCGAACCTGCCAACGCTGGAACAGGACGCGCTGCCGGCCCAGGTCTCCAGCCCGCCCTTACGCGCGCGGATCGAGAACGTCGGACGCGTCCCCGCGGCCCTGCCGCACGTCATCTCGCTGGCCGAACACGGCGGCCCGGACCACGCGCTGCCGCTCGACGACCTGGCCGTGGGCGCCGATTCCCAACGCCTGTACCTGATGTCCCTTTCACAACAGCGGACCGTCGAACCCACCGTCCTGAACGCAGTCGAGCTGACGAACTTCACCCACCCCCTCGCACGGTTCCTGTGCGAAATCTCCCGGGCCAGGGCCGGCACCCTAGCGCCGTTCTCCTGGGGAGCCGCCCGCGGACTGCCGTTCCAGCCCCGCATCCGATACGGCCGTACGGTGCTCGCCCAGGCCCGCTGGCGGCTGGAGGCGGCCGACCTCGCCGAGCCGAACACCCCGTGGCACCAGTGGACCGACGCCGTGACCGCCTGGCGGCACCGCTTCCGCCTCCCCGACGCCGTCTATCTCGGCGACGGCGACCAGCGCCTTCGGCTGTCCCTGAACGAACCCGCCCACCTCCACCTGCTCCGGGCCCGCCTGGGCCGCACCGGGTACACCATCCTGCGCGAGGCCCCGGAACCGTCAGCACACGGTTGGATCGACGGCCGCCCGCACGAAATCGCCGTCTCACTCGCCTCCGCCCGGAGGCCCACATGGCCGCCCGTACCACGGAAGACTTCCCCGATCGCCATCGGCCGCGACCACGGGCACCTGCCTGGCGCCTCGCCGTGGGCGTTCGCGAAGCTCTACGGCCACCCGGACCACGTCCCCGACATCCTCACCACCCACCTGCCGGACCTGTTCGACGGATGGGACACCCCGCCCCAGTGGTGGTACGTCCGCTACCGCGACCCGGAACCCCACCTGCGGCTCCGCCTCCGACTGCCGCAGGCAGAAGCCTTCGGCGCCACCGCCCAACGGGTCGCCACCTGGGCCGGCCGGCTACGCAGTCACGGACTCATCGGACGCATGCAGTGGGACACCTACGCGCCGGAGACCGGCCGCTACGGCACCGGAGCAGCCATGACCGCCGCCGAAACCGTCTTCGCGGCCGACTCCCAAGCGGCCATCGCGCAGATCACGCTCACTGCCGGAGGAGACCTGCACCCCGCCGTGACCGCCGCCAGCCTCATCGACCTGGCCACTTCCTTCACCACCGGCACCGCCGAGGGAATGCACTGGCTGATCACACACCTTCAGCCGCCCTCAGGCCCCGGCCCCGCCCGACACACGTACGACCAGGCCCTGCGGCTGGCGAACCCGTACGACGACTTCGCCGCTCTGCGCGCGGTACGCGGCGGCGAGGAAGTCGTCGGCGTGTGGGCCCGGAGAAGGGAAGCGGTGGCCGCCTACCGCGACCACCTCAGCGCCACCCACGAGATCGACCCGGCCACTGCGCTGGCCTCCCTCCTGCACATGCACCACATCCGTACGGCAGGACTCAACGAAACCTGCGAGCGCACCTGCCGCCGGCTGACCCGCTCCACGGCCCTTTCCTGGACCGCCCGACACCAAGGAACGTCCGCGTGAGCGCCCCATCGGACTTCGACGCGATCACATGCGAGACGGAACGCGAGATGCGCTCACAATCGTTGTCCCAAGGCGCCATCGGCCTCACCCTCCTGCCCATCGAACGCGCCCACTTGGGAATTTGCCCCTGGGAAACCGTGCACACCCAGCTGGCCGCCGTCGCCCGCTCCGAGCTGATCGCCAGCGACGATGCCGCGCTCTTCTACGGCGCGCCCGCCGTCGCATTCGCCCTCCACACCGCGGCAGCCGGCACCGGCCGCTACGCGGGCGCACTGCACACCCTTGACTCCGCCGTCGACGCCTTGACCCGGCGACGACTCGACAAGGCCCACGCACGCATCGACCGCGGTGAGCTGCCACGAGTCGCCGAGTACGACGTGCTGTACGGCCTAACCGGCCTGGGCGCCTACCTCCTGCGCCGCGATCCCCACGGCGACACCCTGCGGGACGTGCTCGCCTACCTGGTGCGCTTGAGCGAACCCCTCTCCAGCGACCGTGAAGAATTGCCCGGCTGGTGGACACCCCACGGACCCACCCGCGACTCCGTACGGTCCTTCCCCGGCGGCCACGGCAACGCGGGGATGGCCCACGGCATCGCCGGACCACTCGCCCTGCTGGCACTGGCCGGACTCCACGGCAGCACAGCCGACGGCCACACCGAAGCGATGACACGAATCTGCACCTGGTTCGACACCCTGCGCCAGGACTCCGACACGGGCCCCTGGTGGCCCCGCTGGATCACTCGCACAGAACACCGCACTCGCACGATCACCCAGCTCGGCCCTACCCGCCCCTCCTGGTGCTACGGCACCCCCGGCCTGGCCCGCGCCCAGCAACTCGCGGGCCTTGCCCTCCGCGACCCCGACAGACAGCACATGGCGGAGACCGCTCTTCTCCACAGCCTCTCCGATCCCCGTCAACTCGCCCTCGTCAACGACACCAGCCTCTGCCACGGCACCGCCGGACTCCTGCACACCACCTCGCGCGTGGCTCGCGACGCCGAACCCGGAAGTTTCACCACCCACCTGCGACACCTCCATGCCCTGCTCCTCAGCCAGGAACCAGCGCGACACGAAGGGCTCCTCGAAGGCACGACGGGGGCCGAACTCGCCCTCCACGCAGCCGACGGCAAACCCGTCTCCGACTGGGACGCCTGCCTCCTGCTCAACTGACATGGCGAGGAGTGGAACACCGTGAACCACAGGGCAGACCCATGCACCGTAGAGAAGGCCGTACTCGCCGTCCTGACCGGCACGCCACTCCATACGGCCGCGGCCCAAGCCGACCTGCCGCCCGCCGCGTTGGCCGACGCCATCGAGCTGTACCAGTCAGCCGGTGCCGCAGCCCTCGCGGCCCAGGCCACCACCGGCACGTTCCAGGCCCACATCGAATTCACCGAGTGGAACAACGCCGAACACATCGCCTCCGCCCAGCTCGGCCCGAGACTGTGCGATGCCGAGCAGGACGGAGTCCTGAAGTCCTGGTGGTACGTCCGCAAGCGTCCCTGCTGGAGGCTGCGCTGCCGGTCCGTGGCGAACACCGCGCAGGAGATGGCGACGGTGCTCCGTAGTGCCTTGGACGGTATGCAGACCGCGGGTCTGATCGCCGGATGGACAAAGACGATCTACGAACCCGAGACCTACGCATTCGGCGGCCCCGCGGCGACAGACATCGCCCACCGGCTCTTCCACGCGGACAGCTACAGCATCCTCGACTACCTCCGCCACCACGACCCCACCGCATCCCTGGACCGCACCATCGGACGACGCGAGATGTCAGCCCTGCTGTGCAGCACGCTCCTCCGAGCCGCAGGACAGGAGCGATACGAACAGGCCGACGTCTGGCACCGCATAACCCAGATGCGACAACTTCCCGCCAGCGCTCCCATAGACCGGCTGAACACGATGGCCGCCGCCCTCCAGCGACTCATGACCGTGGACACAAGCCCCGCCAGCTCCCTCTTCGACGCGGGCACACCACTGGCCTTCGCCGCACCCTGGATCGCCGCCTTCGACCTGGCAGGCCGAAGGCTGAGGGACGCGATGCGCTCCGGCACGCTGGAACGCGGCCTGCGGGCGATCCTTGCGCACCACGTGATCTTCCACTGGAACCGTCTCGGCCTGGCGGACACAACGCAGGGAGTCATTGCACGGGCCGCCCGTGAAGCCGCGGCACGACCGTTGGAAAACTGAACTGTAGTCAGCAACGGTTCCCCGCCTGTTCGGCAGCCTCACAGCTTCCCTCGGGGAAGCCCCGGGCGCGTCCGCAAGGAGGACCCGGTCCGTATTGCCTGACCTGCGGTTTCCCCATTTGGGTGAACGGGACCGGTGGACCGACGCCGGTCCCGTTCGGCGTGCTGGGATCGGCGGCATGCCGATAGAGGAGACCGCTATGAGCGCGTTCACCGTCGATCCTCCGCCGCTCTGGGACTACGAGTGGGACGACGTCGTCCGGATGTGGGAGGAAACGGATGCTCCCGAGGGCTGCAAGGTGGAGATCATCGAGGGGCTCATCACCGTGACCCCGCCGCCCAGCAACAGGCACACGTTCATCACCGACCCGGTGCAGCGACCGTTGTACGCCGCGCTTCCCGAGTATTGGGGGATCTACCAGAGACTTGGGGCCGCCGTTCCTTCGCGACAGAGCCTCTACGTCCCGGATATCGCTGTGGTGCCGCAAAGTGTGGTGCGCAGCCACAAGGGCTATTTCGTTCCGGCCTCAGCCGCTGAACTCGTCGTCGAGATCACCTCGCAGTCCACCGCGAGCAACGACCGGCATAAGAAGTACGGGGGCTACGCCGAGGCCGGGGTCCCGTTCTATTTGCTGATCGACTGCTGGGCCCCCGGCGGGCCGACCGTCACGCTCTACGGGGAGCCGAAGGGAGCTGTCTACCGCACGCTGAGTGCGGTGAAGCTCGGGAAGACGATCCATCTTCCCGAACCCTTCGGCCTCGACCTCGATACGGCGTCATTCGTCGCCGCCTGAAGACGCGGGCCCCTTCGGCGTGGTCGGAGCTACGCGCTCGTAGCGAGCCGTCGTTCCGCCACGGCCTTGCGGGTCGCGTACAGCGTCACGGTCGCCGCTGCCGCCATCGCCAGCAGGCCCAGCGCCACCGTGCCGTTCCAGCCCGTCATATGGAAGGCGAGGGCGCCGAGCAAGGCGCCGAGGGAGCTGCCCAGGTAGTACGTGGTCTGGTAGAGGGCGGAGGCCTGGGCTCGGCCTGTGGTGGCGGTGTGGCTGACCGAGGATGAGGCGACGGAGTGGCCGACGAAGAAGCCCGCCGTTATCAGGACCAGGCCCAGGAGCACCGCGACCAGGGAGTCCAGGACGCTGAGGAGGAGGCCCAGGGACGCCGTGCCGACCGCCAGGTACAGCGCGCCGCGGCGGCCGACGCGTTCTACGAGCTTGCCGGCGGCGGCCGAGGTGACGGTGCCGACGAGGTAGACGAGGAAGATCGAGCCCACGATGCCCTGCGGCAGTTCGAAGGGCTTGGCCGTCAGGCGGTAGCCGATCACCGTGTAGACCGCGCCGAATACGGTC
Source organism: Streptomyces sp. NPDC057654 (assembly GCF_042800135.1). Taxonomy (NCBI): domain Bacteria; kingdom Bacillati; phylum Actinomycetota; class Actinomycetes; order Kitasatosporales; family Streptomycetaceae; genus Streptomyces; species Streptomyces sp. NPDC057654. The sequence continues at coordinate 18,918 of NZ_JBHVHQ010000048.1, forward strand.
ATGAACAGCGCCCCGAGCGCGTACAAGCGGCACAGGAGCGGGTCGCAGAGGTGGCCGCGGACCGTACGGGCCAGGGAGCGCGGCGAGACGGGGCGCGGCGTGAAGTGCCGGGCCCGCGGGATCGTCGCCCGGAAGATCACCGCGCAGACCACCGCCATCAGGCCGACCACGCCCAGCGCGACCCGCCAGTTGGACGCCTGGGCGACCCAGCCCGTCACGATCCGGCCCGACATGCCGCCGATGCTGTTGCCCGCCACGAACAGCCCGATCGCGGCGACCAGCGCCTTGGGGCGTACCTCCTCCGCCAGGAACGCCATCGCCGACGCCGGCAGCCCGGCCAGCGCCGCGCCCTGCACCGCGCGCAGCACGATCAGCGTCGCGAGGTTCGGCGCGAACGGCGCGGCCAGCGCCACCAGCGCCGCGACGATCAGCGAGCCCGTCATCATCGCCCGCCGCCCGTACCGCTCCGAGAGCGCGCTCAGCGGCACGACGGCCACGGCCAGCGCCCCCGTCGCCGCGGACACCGTCCAGCTGGCCTGGTCCGGGCTGACATGGAGGTCGTCGGAGATCGCGGGGAGCAGCGCCTGGGTGGAGTAGAGGAGCGCGAACGTGGAGATCCCGGCGGAGAACAGCGCGAAGCTCATCTTCCGGTAGCCGGGGCCGCCCGGCGTCAGCCTGTCGGCTTCAGTATCGGCATCGGCGTTGGCATCTGAGGCGTCGGCATCCGCTCGCCGCATCGCGGCGGACGCCCCCGTATCGGCACTGGGCATGTACCGACCGTATGCACGTACCTTTCATGCGTCCAATGCATGAAACAGGCATAATTCATCCAATGGAGCATGACCACAGGCCAGCGCCGTCCCCGTCACCTCCCTGCAGTGAAATCGACATGTCGGCAACAGCGGCAGCCGCCACCGCCGACCTCGCCGCCGGCTCCTGGGCCGCGACCCTCACCCCGCGGCTCGCCCAGTTCGCCGCCGTCGCCCGCCAGGAGCACGTCACCCGCGCCGCGCACCAGCTCGACGTCCCGCAGTCCACGCTCAGCCGCGCCATGGTCCGGCTCGAACACGACCTCGGCGTCGCGCTGTTCGCCCGGCACGGCCGTACGGTCTCGCTCACCCCCGCCGGCCGCACGTTCCTCGCCTCCGTCGAACGGGCGCTGGCCGAGGTGGACCGCGCCGCCGAGTCCGTACGCTCCGACGCCGACCCCACCGGCGGCAAGGTCGCCTTCGGCTTTCTGCACACCCTCGGCCCCGAGACCGTGCCCGGCCTGCTGCGCGCCTTCCGCGCCGACCACCCGCGGGTCCGCTTCCAGCTCGTGCAGAACCACGGCGAGGCGATGATCGCCGGACTGCGCGCCGGCGCACTCGACCTGTGCCTGACCGCGCCCATCCCGGACGCCCCGGACCTCGTCGCCCGCCGCCTCGACGAGCAGAGACTGCGCCTGGTCGTCCCCGACGACCACCCGCTCGCGGGGCGTAAGCGGGTGCGGCTGGCGGAGGCCGCGGCCGAGCTGTTCGTCACCCTCGAACCCGGCTACGGGCTGCGCCGCATCACCGACACGCTCTGCGCGGAGGCCGGGTTCACCCCGAAGGTCGCCTTCGAGGGCGAGGAGGCCGAGACGCTGCGCGGACTGGTCGCCGCCGGGCTGGGCGTCGCGCTGCTGCCGCCCCCGGCGGTGCCCCGGCCGGGCGTCGTGGAACTGACCGTCACTGCGCCGCGCGCCGTCCGCGAGATCGGCGTGGCCTGGCTCGACGGGCATCCGGACTCCGCGCCGGTCGCGGCCTTCAAGCGGTTCCTGCTGTCCCGCAGGGGGCAGTTGCTGCCCCGTTGAGCGATGTGGCCGTAAGAGACGAGGAAAACCCGATCGCCCCCACGGTGCCGGCCGTGGGGG
>NZ_JBHVHQ010000049.1:0-20383 GCF_042800135.1 Streptomyces sp. NPDC057654
GGCCTGAGCAGGCACTTCAACCGCAGTGCACGCGCTCCCCGCGCAGCCTTCGTGGCCCCCGTACGTCTCCGGCCCGGCGGCCCCGGTCCCCGCTGTGGGGCCGCCGGTCCCCGCGCCACGGTCCCCGGTACGGGGGACCGGTCCCATCTCGGTCCCCGGTCCCCGGTCCCCGGTGGGGTGCGCGTGAGCGCGGGCGTCGTCGATGGGGACCGCGGTGCTCGGTGCCGTCGGTGCGGGGACCGGGACGGTCGTCCGGTGGTCCTGGGGCGGGGTCCAGGGGGAGGGCAGGGGGACGGTGGCGAGGGTGAGGGCGTGCCGGCGGGCGGCGAGCTGGTCGAGCAGCTCGGCACGCCGGGCGGGGTCGGTGCCGACCGCGGCCCGGCCGAGCGCCCTCGACAGCCGCCGGGTGAGGCGCCGCCCGCGCCGGCTCTGCTGCTGCGCGGGGGTGCGTTCGGCGAGGCGGGCGGCGAGGGCCACGGCACGGGTGGTGGCGCGGTCGCGGGTGATCTGGGAGGCGTCGCGGTCGCGGGCGGCGATGCCCAGGCGCGAGAGCAACCGTTCGCGCGCTTCCCGGCCGAGGGTGGCGGGCAGGCCGTGGGAGGCGGCGCCGGGGGTGTGCAGGCGCAGTTCGATGCCCATGGCCAGGTGCCAGAGCACCGCGGCCATGACCGGGCCGACGAAGGCGCGGACGGTGCCGCCGACGGGGCCGCTCTCGGCGTAGGCGGGGATCATCTGCACGCCCGTGATGACCCACACCAGGGTGCCCGGCAGCCCGGGCGCGCCCTGGGCGGTCAGGTTCTGGCGGGCCATCAGCGCGGTCGCGAAGAGGGCGAGTTCGGCGGCGGCGAACAGGGAGGCGCGTTCGGCGGTGCCGGCCATGTGGAGGTAGTCGGCGGCGAAGGTCCACGAGGTGTCGGCGCTGTAGGCGGTGCAGCCGAGTGCGGCGAGCGCGGCGACCTTCACCGCCGCGCCGCCGGGACGTTCGTGCGGGGGCGTGTCCCGGTGCCGGGCCGCCCAGACGGCCAGGACCAGGGCGAGGACGGCGGCCGGGACGCCGACGGCCAGGAGCAGGGGCGGCAGGTCCGGTGCGGCGCCGAGGGGCAGGGTGGGGCGGGTCATGCGGCCTTTCCGTCAGGGGCGTGCGCCGGAGCCGATGACACCGGTGGGGAGGGCGGCTGTCGTGTGCCGGGCGGGGCGGAGGGGGTCCGTCTGGTCGTCGGAGCGCTTGGGGGCCGCTGTTTCTTGCGTCGGGGCACGCCGAGGGTGCGGTCGCGGTCGGTGACCTTGTTGGCGGCCTGGCGCAGCAGGTCCCGGGCGTGTTTGCGGCTGATCTGCAGGGCGACGGCGAGCCGGTCCGGGCGCCAGCCGCGGACGTAGGCGTGGTCGATGACGATCTGCCGCTCGGCGCTGGTGAGGTGCACGTCGCGGCCGTGGAAGAACGCGATGATGCGGCCGTAGTCGAGGCGCTGGGCCAGCCCGTCGTGCCAGGGACGTCGCTCTGCCTCGGTCAGCCCGCCCCACACGCCCTCCTTGAGCGCGTTCTCCAGGGCGTAGTTGAGGCAGTCGCGCCGGACCGCGCACAGGCCGCACAGCTCCTTCGCCTCAGCGATGGCCTCGTGGTCCCGGGGCAGCGGGAAGAACACCGCGTCGGCGTCCTCGGGGTCCATGCCCTGGCACACGGCGCGGGTGTGCCAGCTGGTGTCGCCGATGCCGCGCAGACCGGTGGCCGGCGCGTGGTGGGTGGTGATGTCTCGCAAGGGGTCTCCGATGTGCTGCCGCACCGGCCGGACGGGGCCGGGGAGGGGCACGGCGTCGGGTGCCGCGGCCGGCGCGGGACAAGGCGGGTGGCGGCGGTGCGCCGGGCGGGCGCACCAGCGGTCCGGTCAGGCCGTCGCGGGCTGCGGCAGCTCGGTCTCCTGGGCCTGCCGGGCGGCGGCGAGGTCGAGGCGGCAGGGGTGCGCGGTGGTGCGGGGTGCGCTGGCGCGGGCCATGCCGTCGGGGCCCCGGCGGTTGCGGCACGCCTCGCCGACCTGCGCCTGGCACCACTCGCAGGCAACGGTGCGGGCGTCGGCCCGGCCCTCGGCGAGAGCCGCCTCGCGGGCAGCCCGGGCGGAGCGGTAGGGGGCGAGGGCGGCGCGGGCCTTTGGCGGGATGCAGGAGCCGACCTCCCGCAGCCGTGCCTCCAGCTCCGGGTCCACCCGGCGGCGGCCGCTGGTGATGGCCGGGGCCTGGGCGGGCTGGGCGGTGCCGGTTGCCACGGCGTGCCGGGTGGCGGCCAGTTCGGCGGCCCAGGCCCGCTGGTCGTCCGGGTCGGCGTGCGGGGCCGGGTCGGTGTGCCGGGCCAGCCGGTCGCGCCGGTAGCTCTCCCACGGCCGGGCGATGTCCGCGGGCAGCACCGGGTACGGCGAGAGGAGGACGTGCCGGCGGGCGGCGGTACGGGCGTCCCAGCCGTGCGGGGTGGCCATCGGCACGTCGCCGAGCAGCTCGTCCCACTGGTCGAGCTGGTCGCGGACCTCGCCCTCGCCGGTGCGGATGGTGCGGGGGTCCAGCCGGCCGATGTAGGCCAGCAGGGCGGCGATCTCGCGTCGGTCCACGGGTGCTACTCCGATCCGGTGGGCTCGCCGACGGCGGCGAGCAGGGCTGCGGTGTGGGCCTCGGCCCGGGTCATACCACCCGGCCGGACGGCACCGGCGCCCGAGCCGGTGCCGGTGTGGTGCGGGGTGTGGGGGGTGGTGCGGGCCGGGGGGTGTTCCCGGGCAACCCAGGAGCGCCAGTCGGCGGCCCAGGCCGCTGCCGGGCGGGGTTTGTAGCCGGCGCGGTGCGCCCGCCACTTCGCGTCGGCGGCGGCCAGGCCCTCCTCGCCGAGCCGGTCGAGGTGCCCCTGGCGGCGGGCCCAGGTGTGGGTGTCCGGGTCGGGCTGCCAGGTGTCGGCCGAGGTGAGTGCGGTGCCCCCACTGCTGTACTTCCGGTTCACCTTCGGTTCCCTACGGTTCTGGGGGCCGGAATCCGCTCCATCGAGGTGCCGGTTTCCGCTCCGTCGGGGTGCCGGTTTCCGCCGGGAGGTACCCGATTCCAGACCTGCCGGATTCCGGCCCGTCGCAACAGAATCCGGCACCTCGCGGGGGCGGATTCCATACCGCCGCAGGGCTGAGACCCGCAGCCTCGGAACGGCCTCGGTCCCGCCGTCGGGCGCCGTGGTGCCGGCGTCCGACGACGTCTCCTGCTCGCCGGTGGCGTGGGCCAGGGCCTTCGCGGCGAGGGGGAGGCGGTAGACCGTGCTGCGCTGCGGGCCGACCAGGTCGTCGAGCCGCTCCAGCTCGCCGCCGTCGAGCAGCCGGTCGAGTGCGTCGCGCACCGTGGAGCGGGAGGCGTTCACCCGCTCCATCAGGCTGGTCAGGGAGGCCCAGGCCACGCACTGCTCGTCGGCCACCCGGTCCGCGATCGACAGCAGGACCAGGCGCGCCGCGCCCCGGCTGGAGCTGTGCTCCCACACCCACTCGCGGGCCTCGCCGCTCATCGGCTGCCCCCGCTCGCCGAGCGGAACCTGCGGCTCGCCGCGACCGTAACGGGGCGGTCCGGACCGGGGCGAGAGGGCGCCGGGCCGGTGGAGGTGACTGCCGCGCAGGCCCGGTGGCCGGGCCTTTTGCGCAGGGCAGGAGGCATGCAAGAATCCCCTTTGCAGAGTTGCCACGCTGACGCGCCCCGTGCAAGGGATCAGCGTGGTGACGGTGGCAGCTCCGCCCCTGCAAGGGCGGTTATGCCGTTGAGCGTTCGGCGTCCGGGAGTTCATACCTCTCGGGCGCCGTCGCTGTATCCGGACCTCTTCGGCCCGGGCGGTGCTCGTTTCTCATGTTCGGGAGCCGGGCAGGGCTGCCCGGGCGACGACGAACATACGCACGGACCCTCGGCAAGATCCAGAGTTGGTTCTAAAACTCTGTACTAGTCGCACAGCGTGACGCCCCGGCACCGGCGCGCGGATGCCGGCAGCGGGACCGGCCAGCACCGCCGGCCGGGAAAGCAGGGAAGGTGCCTGTGCCATTGGTATCGGCCCGGCCGGCCCGCTTCACCCCGTCACGTCGCTGCCCTGCCGGCCGCCCGGAGGGCCTGACGAAACGGCAGCGCATCATGTGCGGACCAGTCTCAAGAACCTGGGCCGGTTAAAGAATCCTCAGCGGGATGATGCGGCGGACCCCGGGCGGACGCCGGCGGAAACGCTGAAAGGTAATCGCCGCGCCACGGCGCGAGGGCGGGTTGATACCCGCCCTCCAGGCATCGGAAGCCTGGCCTGGGTGCATGAACATTCGGGCATGTCGCCCGCCCTCCCCGGCGTTCTGCGAATCAGCATGATCATTAACCGGTGTGAGATCGAACCTGCCGCAATTGTGCACCGCATCACATTCAGTGGTGGCGGGTTTATGCATACTGTCTGGCGCGCCCTGGCAGGAGCAGTTCGATCACCCGGTCGTGTTGGCGGAGAAGAACTTTCCATACCCGGATGCGAACGTCAACTGTCGTTAAGCGGTCGCGTATGGTGAGTGAACCAGCGTAAATCGACCGGCACGAGGAAAAGGATCATGAAAAACCCGGAAGCAGCATCCCGCGACAGCGGACCAGCCACGCTGGGCCAGCGGCTCAACCGGCTCTTCGACGTCGTCCACCCGGCAGACCGGGGGCCCTTCAGTAATATGGAAGTCGCCGCCCGCCTGGGGGAGTCCGGTGGTGAGACGGTGTCCGCCACCTACCTGTGGCAGCTGCGCACCGGGAAACGCGACAATCCGACGAAGCGTCACCTGGAGGCGCTGGCAAGGTTTTTCGGCGTGCCCGTCGCCTATTTCTTCGATGACGACGCCGCGGCCAGAATCGACCAGGAACTCGCGACCCTCCGCAAAATGCGCGATGTGCGCGTCGAGCACATCGCCATGCGCACGGTCGGCCTGTCCGACCGCAGCATGGATGCGGTCGTCGCCATGATCGACAGGGTGCGAGAGCTAGAGGGCCTGCCCGCCGACCCCGAGTGAAATGCGGCCTCTTGAGGCCGGAGCAACGCCGTTAGGAACGACCATGTGGTACGCGCGCCGCCGCGCCCGAAATCCCCTCGCCGAGCTGAATCTCCCCGGTGTATTAAACATCCGGGACCTGGCCGCGGAGGTGGAGAGACGGACGGGCCGGAACGTTCATCTGGAACCCGCCGCCCTCGACGTGGCAACTCCCTGCGGAATGTGCTGGGTTACGAAAAGCACCTATTACATCTTCTACGACCCGCGCACCAGCCGCCCCCATCAAGACCACATCATCGCCCACGAGTTCGCCCACATCCTGCTCGGCCACACCCAGGTCACGGACCTGCCTGCCGGCCCGGCGGACGGCACCGGCAGCCGCATCGACCCGGCGACCGTCAAGATGATGCTCGGACGCAGCAACTACGAGGTCGACGAGGAGCACGACGCCGAACTCCTCGCCTCCAACCTCCAGCGCCGGATCTTCGCCCTCGCCCACCAAGGTGACGGACCGGCAGGCGATGTGATCCAAGAGCGCGTCGCCCGGACCCTGCTGCGCCGCCGGAGGCGCTGACACATGAAACACGTCCTGCACCCGCTGGCCCTCGCGGCGTCCCTGCTCGGCTTCCTGGTCCTCCTGCGTGACCTGCGCGCGAATCGCCGGGATCCGGCCCTCGCCGCCCTGGCCGCGGTCTTCCTGCTCACTGCGGCCAGCTTCGCCCTCTCGCTCATCCCGATGCACCGCTCTCAGCCCGGCTACTTCGGCGCATCCGACCTGTCCGGCCCGCCGGCCCAGGGCTGCGTCATTGCCCTGCTGGTCTGCCAGCAGATCGTGCTCGGCTACTGGGGCGGCCCCGTCCCGGCCGCGCGCCGCCACGCCCGGGCCTGGATCGCGGCCGGCACCGCCGTCCTCGCCGGCCTGAGCCTTCTCTACCTGTTCCTGACCCCCGCCGGAGGGCAGTCGGCCGACTTCTTCCAGTACTACGCGCGCGATGCCTTCTACGATGCCTACCTGGCCCTGTACGTGACCCCGTACGTCACCGGCGAACTCCTCCTCGCCCGGGCCTGCTGGCGCCTGGCCCGACGGACCACCCAGCCCTGGGTCGGTCGCGGACTGCGCCTTGTCGCGGTGGGCGCCGTCGTCACCCTGGGCTACAGCGCCATCCGCCTCGGCGACATCATCGCCCCGCCCTTCGGCACCACCCTCGACCGCTGGGAGGGCGCCGCCTGGACCTGCGGCGACGTGGGGGCGATGCTCACCCTCCTCGGCTGGTTCCTGCCGGCCATCGCCCACGGAACCAGCCGCACCGTCACCCGGGCCCGCATGCACCTCCAGTACCGCCGACTGCGCCCCCTGTGGCTCGCCTTCTATCAGGCCGACCCCGCCATCGCCCTCCAACCGGCCCGCACCACCCTCACCGCACATCTACGCGTCCGGAAGATTTACTTCCACCTCTACCGGCGTGCCGTCGAGATCCGCGACGGACAGATCAACACCCGGCCCTACCTCGACGCCGCCACCCGCGCACGCGCCGAACGCCACCACGTTGCCGCCGGGCGCACCGGACGAGACCTGCACGCCGCCGTCACCGCCGACCAGATCCACGCCGCTCTCCACGCCCAGGCCCACAACACCGTCCCGCAGCACCGGGCCGAATACGCCGACACGCACATCGCAACCCATGCCCCCGTCGACGACCTGAACGTTCTGCTCGCCATCGCCCGCCACTTCGCCGCACACACCGACCACAAAACCTCGCACCCCGCACGATGACGCGAGGACGATGCGGGCTCCAGGCGGGGTCGACTTCGCACGTGGCGGCAAGGCAGACACAGCCTTCCCGGCTTCGCGATTCGTTTGCACCGGAAGTCGGCAGGCCCGGCCAGTGCCCGGATACCGTGGGCGTCGGCGACTAGAGGAGCGAAGGGGCGGACTATGAGGGCAGGATGGGAGCAGGCGTACACGCGCGCCGGACAGATCGCCGCGGCTGCGTCCCCGTTGGGAGCGGACGAGCGCTCCTGGGAGTTCGTGGCGGTCCGCGGGATCCTCGCCGTCGCGCTGCAGTCGCTGGGGGAACAGAGCGGCGACGGTCCTCTCACCGTACGACTTGGCTCCGTGCTGTGGCACCTTGCCCGGTCGGACACCGGCGTCCGCGGGCTCGCCGAGCCCCTCGTCGGGCCGCAGCTCGCGGCCGCCATCGCACCCGGCCCGACGCCCGAGATCTACCGCGGTGACGCGGTGACGGAAACGTGGCTGTGGCTGACGCGGCCCGGGCCGGCCCCGTCCGGCAACGGTGTCGAGAGCCGGCGCTGGGGCGGCATGACGCGCGGCCTCGCCCGCGGCAGCACGGAACCAGCCGTCACCGTGGCCCGCGATCTGACTATCGACGTGGTGCACCACGCCTTGGAGAAGGAGCGGACTGGCCTGCCCAACGGCACCGTCATCCAAGTGGTCGGCGATGTCTACGACGGACGCCGGGGCACCGTGCTGGGCGCCGCCTGGAAGCTCGACGATCGGCGGCGCGACATCGAGCACAGCGATCTGCCCTCCGGCTACGAAGTGCGCCTGTCCGCCGTCGGCACGGACGAGTCCGTGGACGTGGTGCTGCGCCCGTCGATGACGCAGGCCGTCCTCGACGAAGCCGCGTGGGAGCAGGGGCACCAGGATGCGTACCGCGAGGGTTCGTGGCCGCGGGTGCAGCGGCTGGCCTGGGCGCTCACCAAGTACCGGATCGGCTACGACCCGGCCGACTTGTCCCGGGCCGAGCGCCCCGAAGATCCCGAGGAGACGCGCAGGCGGCGGGAGGTGTGGATGCCGGCCAGCACGCTGCTGGCGCTTGCCCTGTGGCGCGCCGCTCGCTTCGAAGCACTGCTCGTGGACGAGGTGCCGCTGCCCAGAGCGCTGTGGTGGCTGGGCGGCGGCCTGCACGCAGGTCTGTACGACGAGCCGCTTCCGGAGTGGAGTCCGGCGCTGGTGGGGGGTTGGGCCAGGGTGCAGCAGAGCGGCGACAAGTTGATGTACTCGGCGCGTTCGATCGTCGAGCGGAATATGGTGTCGGTGGTCTACGCCAACCGGCTGGAGGAGACCGCCGACGGCAGCCTGCTACCGCCGGTGCTCCTCGGGGACCGATGCCGGGCGCTGGCCGCCGCCCCTTACCGTGACGGGCAGCCGCCGCGCTGGGCGGAGGAGGTCGAATACGCGGGCCGTGCCGTCGCCGAGGCGTCGGAGTGCTGGCGGGCGGGGACGTGGACGCCCGGGGAGGCGGTCGCGGCGGTGGCCGCCGTTCTTTACCCCACGCTCCGCGCGGAGCCCGACGCGCCCGAGATGCCCGAAGGCGTCGAGGGCCCCGCCTGGATCCAGCGCGTCGTGCACCTCGTGCACGTCCATACGACGATCAGTACCGTCCAGCACCACCATCAGGGGGACGCGGAGCTTTCCCCGCATCCACGCCATCGGTTCGGGCTCGCGCTCGGCCTGGCCCACAATGCGCTGGACAACATCTGTCCGGCCGGCCGGGAGCTGGAGTCGCTGTGGGCGGGCCGTCAGGTGGGCGTGGCGTCCTGGGAGCGGACGCGTGTGCCCGTGGCCGTGCGGGAGCACATTATCGCGTTGGAAGACCTGGTCCATGATTTGTGCCTGCTCTGCTTCGAGGTGAGCGGGCTTCCCGGTGAGGAGGTCTGATCCCTCTGCCGTCGGCACCCCGGCGCGAACGGGTACCCGGCGGGCCGGGTGCCGGTGTCCGGACGCGCGGACCCCGCGGCCGGGCCGAGCACGACGGGGGAACGGCGGCACCACGGCCTTGGATGCAGTGAGCCGTAGCAGGGCTGCTATTGCAGAGGAGCCCCGGTGCCTGTGGGTACCGCAGTGGCTCCAGGGCGTCAGGCAGGTGGTACTCCTGCGTGCACGTGCACGCCAACGGTGACCTTGGACGGGAGGATGCACGCGGTCCCACTTGCCAGAGCGGGACGGCGCTCGATGCGCCACGGCCGGCTCGTCGCCTTCAAGTGGGGCGGGGCGGAGCCGTGCCGGCCGCGGCCATCGGATGCAGCCGGGCTGTCTGTGCCTCGCGGAGAAGGTTGGGAACTACTGGGCGTCGTGCTCTTCGCCGTAGGTGACGTCCAGGGCTGCCGCGAGCGCCTCGGCCAGTTGTAGGGTCTGTACCCGGTCGATGGTCACCTGCTTGAGCGAGGTGACGCCACGGAGCTGTGAGAGGTCGTTGCCGCGCAGGTCCAAGCCCCGGTAGTTGCCGCCGTCGAATTCGGCCTGCCGCAGGTCGCAGCCGTCGAGCAGGGCGGCGGAGAGGTCGGCTGCGGCGAACGTGGCCTCGCGCAAGGTGCACTGGGAGAAGATGACGGGGCCGACGGCGCGGATGCGGGTGAGGCTGCTGTAGTCGAGCTTGCAGTTCTCGAACAGGACGTTGTCGAGCGTGAGGTCCTCCAGCGCGGCGCCCATGAGTTTGCAGTCGCGGAAGACGGCGCGGGAGACCTTGCTGTTGGCCCACAGCAGGGAGGCGAGGTCGCAGCCGGTGAACTCCACCGAATCGACGCGCAGTTCGTCGAGCCGGGTGCGCTGGGCTTTGAGCCCGGTGACGCGGCCGTCCAGCAGGTGCGCGCCGGCCAGGTCGAGGTCGCGGAGGTCGGCGCCCGCGTAGTGGAACTCGGCGAGGCGGCCGCGCCCGCTGTCGAGCGAGGTGACCTGGGACAGGTAGAGGCCGGGCTCGTCCAGGGAAGGAAGGGTGACGCTCGTGCGGCGGATTGTGCGCTTTGCCATTGGGTGCCTTCCAGCGAGGGGAGCCTGTCGCGGTGCCGGCCGCACGCCCGCTCGTGGGCGCGCCGCCGGCACCGGGTCACTTCTTCTTGTTCCAGTTGTCCCAGGTCGGGCGGTTGTCGAACGGGGCTGGGGTCTTCGCCCAGTTATCCCACGTGGGCCGGTTGTCCCACATTGTTCCGGGAGTGGTGGGGGTGCTGGGGATGGAGATCAATTCCATCACGATGAGGGCCTCGGAGGCGGCGAGTCCTTCCAGGAGTGTCACGCTGTTCTTCCCTTCCCTTCGGCTGCGAGGGCGGACAGGGCTGTGACCAGGGCTTGCCGGGTGACCCGGCAGTAGGTGGTCTCGGTGGTGGCCAGGCTGCCGTTCTCGAAGTAGCGGTTGGCGGCCTGGGCTCCGCGGCAGAAGTCGAAGAAGGAGCACTCGGCCTGGCAGCGTTCCAGGCCGGTCAGGAAGTCGCGTACGTAGCGGAGCCGGGAGGCGCCGCCCAGGATCTCGGTCAGCGACTGCTCCAGGATGTTGCCGGCCAGGAAGTCGCCGTAGGCGGGGTCGGTGGTGTCGGCGAGTTCCGGGGAGAGCAGGACGACGTCGCCGCTCGCGGACACGGTGGGGATCGGGTCGAGGCGGCGCTGGTCCCAGGTGGCGCGCTGCCCGGTGCGGATCAGCCGCAGGTACTCGCCGAGCCGCTCGACCTCGCGTACGCGCATCCGGTCGCCGTGGTGCCGGGTCCAGGTCAGGGTGCGGCGCCAGAATTCCTCGGCCTGCTCGGGGGCGGGTGGCCGCCCGGCGGTGTTGACGCCCTCGCTCTCCTCGATGTTCAAGCCCGCGGAGTGGCAGCCCAGGGACGCCAGGAATTCCAGGAGTTCCTCTGGTGCCGCGATGCCGCAGGAGCTGACCACGGAGATCACGGAGAAGGGGATGCTGTGCTCGCCCAGCCGCCTGACGCCTCGCACGATCCGGTCGAAGGCGGGCTTGCCGCGCAGGTCGACGCGGTCGTGGTTCATGGCGGCTGGGCCGTCGATGCTCACGCCCACGCGGACGTCGTATGCGGTGAACAGGTCGCACCAGGCATCGGTGATCAGGGTGGCGTTCGTCTGCACGTAGTGGTGGACGCGACCGGTCCGGCGCAGTTCCTCGAAGGCGCCGAGCAGCGCGGTGAACCTCTGTGGGCCCACCGCCAGTGCCTCTCCGCCGTGCCAGACGATGCCGACTGGCGCGCCGTCGGTGGCGAGGGGGGTGACCGAGGCCGCCAGCGCGTGGGCTACTTCGACGGGCATCTGCTGCTTGAGCTTGCGCAAGGGCAGGTAGCAGTAGCGGCAGTCGAGATTGCACCAGGTGGTGGGTTGGACCACCACGGTCTGCGGAGCCGTGAACCACTGCTCGTAGCGGGAACGCCAGCCGGGCGTGCGGATGGGCATCGCGATCTTCTCCCTCGCCGTGACAGGGCTTCGCCGGCCCCGGCGGCCCGGGGCGGGCGTGCCTCAACCATCCGGCTGTTCGTGACAGGATCCCGATGACATCGCGATGTCATCGCCGATGACGTGTCATCCGCCCGCCGATGACATCCGGAGCGAATCGACTCACCGGCCCCTGAGTTCGGGCACCGCGTGTGGGCTATCGTGGCGAGCGTGTCCCGCTCGATTGTGATCCAAGACGGCCAGACGGCCCGCAACACCGGGTTCGTCTACATCTGCTCCGGCTACCTTGTCGAGCTCGGCCGGGTACTGCTCGTGCACCACAACCGCTTCGACAAGTGGGTGCCGCCGGGCGGGCACATCGAACCCGGCGAGTCCTTCGCCGGCACGGCGGTGCGCGAGTTCAAGGAGGAGACCGGCCTGCTGGTGGAAGCGATCTCCAGCCAGCCCGCCGTCCACCCCGCCGACGCCAACGCCACCCCGGAACCGGTGCCGTTCTACGTGGACACGGAGCGCGAAGGGTTCGCCACCCCCGCCCTCGTCCAGTTCTTCTACGTACGCCGCCAGGCCGGCACCCGCACGCAGGCCGTGGAGGCACAGCGGGAGGAGGTGCACGGGGCGGCCTGGTTCGGCCTGGGCGACCTCGACGGGCTGCGTACCTTCGGGCAGGTGCGCTCGCTGGCGCGGTTCGCATTGCTGAACCACCCGGACAGCGTCGAGCGCGCCCAGCCGTAGGGGGACTACGCTCCGGCGAGTCGGTACCCACTCCCCCCATCGGTGGAACTCGCCAGGAGCAGCCGTACCGGAGCGCCGCCGAACGCCGCGGAGACCGCCTGGTTGAGGCGCTGGACGTACTTGGGCACCGAGGACGGGGCGACGAACAGCGCCGTGGCGATCTGCTCGGTCGCGAGCCCCGCACCGGGGCCGTCGTGCACGATCTTCACCAGGTCGAACAACCGCTGGGAGAGACCGACCCGCACCGGCAGGTCGAGGCTGGGCGTGGCCAGGAGTGCCGTGTGCGCGGGCAGCAGCGTGACGCCGGTGATGCGGATCTGGACCGATCCTTCGCTCTCGTCGGCGGCGGCCCCCTCGCCCCAGCAGGTCCGGGCCAGGCCGGTGAGGGCTTCTTGGTAGGCGGAGACGCTGGCGTACGCGGCGCGGACGGTGGCGCGCCGTCCGGACGCTCCCGGCTCGTTCCACATACCGCTCTCCCGGTCCCACAGGTCGTTCATCAGCCGCCACGCCCTGGCCAGGCGGGGGTCGCGCGGAGAGGCACCGGATCGGACGGCGGCCTCGGCGCCCAGCGCGTACGCCAGGTGTTCCCACGCGGTGCCCTGGACATCCTTGTCGTCCTCGACGAACGTCTCCCAGCGGTGGTGGTTGCGCAGGAGCCAGCGCCCGGCCTCGTCGACGACTTCCGACAGCCGCTTGTGCTGGACCTGGCCGTGCACCCCGCCGGTCTCCCGGGGCTGGTCCCGATAGGCCGGCTCGCCTCCGGGGCCGGTGCCCGAGCAGACCGTGGAGAGCGCCAGCAGGCACAGCGCGGTCTTGCTCGGACTCGGGTCGGTGTCGACGTAGGTGCGCCACCCCCACGCTCCGCCGGGACGGCGGTGGTAGAGCAGGCCGCGCACGCCGTGGGAGATCAGCGGCTCGGCCCGCTCCAGCAGTGAGGTGGTATCGATCCCGGCCGCGAGCCGCAGACCGGGGCCGAGTTCGTGGAGGGTGTCGCGCAACTGGGCCAGGGCCTGCAGAGCGAGCGCGCTCTGGTGCAGCGAGGTGTCGTCGAGCCCGAGAACCTCCGGCCACCCGTGGTCGACCTGGTGGTCCTCGAGCCAGCCGACGCACCAGGACACGGCCTCGGCCACGCCGTCGTGGTGGAAGAAACGCGGGTGGGACAACAGGCCGGCCAGGCCGAACGCGACGAAGCGGGTGTGCTCGCCCCGGCCGCCCTTCTGCCGCGGCCGGCAGTGCTCCGGGATGGCGCCGGTCAGGAAATCGAGCGCATGGCGGACCGGCTGGCCGGCGATCTGGGCCGCGCGCAGCACCGGCAGTACTTCGCTGGTGTTGACGATCGAAGAGACCGATGTGAGCGTGAGCCCCCATCCGCCATCATGGCCCTGATGGTCCAGCAGGGTCCGTGCGGCTTGTCCGGCCCGTGCCTCAAAGGACGCGAAGCCCTCCCGAGCTGTCTTCATGGTGTGCCTCCGCCGTCGCATACGGATCGCCCGGCCGGACCGTACCCAACTCCCGGACCTCGGAAGCCGGTTCGCTCATTCTGGTGAAAAGCGCGTAGCGGCGAACCTCCGTATCGGGCCGCGACCTTTCTGAGATTCAGGCCAGCTCGCCCCCGGCCGGTAACGTGACGCCCCATGAAGCCATTTGTCTTCCGCCAGGGCCAGAGCATTTGGCGCGCGGGCCTGACTTTGCTGCATGTCTACGCCGTGGTGGATTTCGAGCGCAGCCCCGCGTTCGCTGAACTCGTCCGCTGTGTCCGAGCTGCCACGAAGGGCGACCCACTCAGTCACGTGGGAGATGAGTGGTTTCATATCACCCTCTACCAGTTGTCCGAGAAGGCCGGCGCTCTGGTCACGCAGGCAGAGCGCGAGGACCTAGCCGACGCGCTGCAGCAGCGGCTGCGGGCGGTCGAGCCTTTCACCGTCACCGTGGGCAGCAGTCTTAGCTACCCCAGCGGCATTGTCTTTGACCTCCACCCGGACGAGCCGCTGAACGCTCTGCGGGGCGCCGTAACCGAAGCTGTCGAAAAGGCCCGCGGGGCAGATGCGACGCAATACCCGACCGGCGTTCTGCACCTGACGGAGGCGTACGCGACGGATCACGTGGACTCGGACCCAATCCAACGGCGGCTGCGCCGCGTGCGCCCCGGCCACGCCCCGCTGCGCATCGCCTCCGTGGAACTGGTGGATGTCACCGCCGACCTGGAGCAGAAGGCCATCACCTGGAACCCGATCGCCGAGATCCCGCTGGGCAGGGGTGGCCAAGAGACAGGGCGGCCGCGGACGCCACTGCCGTGACGGCGCATCCACCCTGATTCCGTGGCACAGAACCGGCTGGACCTGCCCAGGGAGCCCTCGTGCTCCACTCGCGGTCCAGCGCCAGTCAAGAAGCGGGCGGGACTGCCGAGTTCCTCGCCCCTCGTCACCGGACCGCACTCCCGTCAACCGTAGGTTCGCCTTTTGTCCGTCCCTTTTTCCTTGACCGTGGCCTCTGCCCGGCCCAAGGGGCAGCGCAGTGAGACGAACTCTCCTCTGATCGTTCACTCGTCGCAGTGCAGGCCGCGGCCTACCGGACTTTGGCGGCGTTCTGCCGCGACGCTGGCATCCGCCCCTCCACACTGACTCCGCAGTTGGAGCGGGAACGCCAAGGACAGCTCCTGGGGCGCGGACACAGCGGGCACCGGATGCGGCGCCCGACTGCAAGGAGATCGGTGCCACCGTCGAACCGTACGCGGAACAGCTCGCCACGCGCGCCGCCCCGGAGAACTCCGTGCCCGCGAGCACGGGATGAGCCACGACGTTCCAGGCCCCTGCACCGCGAGACGAGATTCCCGAGAATCGTATGCTCGTTTCCCGAATCCTCTATAGTTCGTGAGAGGGAGTCGTAGAAGCGCCAACGTCGTTTTATGGGAGGGTAGTTGTATGTCACGGTCCGTGAGCCTGCCGGAGGTCCTCACCCGATCCGACTTCGCCGCGGTGACGGGGCGCGAACCGCGCAGCATCGAGCTGATGGCCAGCCGCGGGCTCGTCGCGGATCCGACCCACCGCAACCGTGGGAAGTACGTGTGGGAGGAGGCGTCCGCGCTGGAATGGTTCCGCATGTTGCACGAGCATGCGGTGGTCGTGCCCGCGAATGACCTGGCCGAGGAGGAACTCGCCAGGTACAACGCCTACCTGTGCCCGCTCAGCAGCAGTCACGTGGGGCTGGCTCGCCCCCGGTTCCTGGCGATGTACAAGCCGGGCGGCCAGGGCCGGGTCTTCGGCGTCACCGCTGTGGAGACGATCCACCAGCAGGTTCCCGGAACACGCAGTACGACTGCGGTGACCCGCAGCATCATGCGCGAAGGAGAGACGCTGGACGCTTCGCGGAAGCCGTGGACCGTCTTCTACCTCAGTGAGGCTGGCACGATCGACAAGATCACGCCGGTGATCCAACAGGGGCGGTACGTGCCCGTCGGCCACGTCCGAAAGGCGGTGGCCTCCGGCAGCCTCGTCGTCCCCACCCTTGACGAAGCCTTCCCCGCCAGGAAATGACCGCAATCAGACAGTGAACCGTCGGACATCCGCAGGTGAAGTCGACCGCACTATGGCCGAGTTGTCCACAGCCGTATGCCGAGAGATCGAATGGGACCCGCTGTGCGCATGACCGCAGAGAACACGGCGAAACTGGCAGTATTGATCGACGCCGACAACGCCACGCCCGCGGCAGTGCCGGAGCTGCTGGCGGAGGTCGCCAAGTTCGGGACGGCCCACGTCAAACGCGCCTATGGCGACTGGACCGGCACCCGGCTCAAGGGCTGGAAGGACCAGCTACTTGAACAGTCCATCCAGCCGGTCCAGCAGTTCGCCTACACCGCCGGCAAGAACGCCACCGACGCCGCCATGGTCATCGACGCGATGGACCTGCTGTACTCGGGGCGCTTCGACGGATTCTGCATCGTCTCCAGCGACAGCGACTTCACCCGCCTCGCCGCCCGCATCCGGGAGTCCGGCCTGACCGTGTACGGATTCGGCGAACACAAGACTCCCAAATCGTTCGTCGCCGCGTGCGACAAGTTCATCTATATCGAGAACCTCAAGAGCACCAGCGCCTCCACCGAGGCGAGACCGGCCTCACGGACCACGGCGGCCAAGCTGAAAGGCGACACGGCCCTGATCCACCTGCTCCGTCACGCCGTGGAGGCAGCTTCCGACGAGGACGGCTGGGCCCACCTCGCGAACGTAGGCCACATCATCACTAAACAACGCCCCGATTTTGACTCCCGCACCTACGGCTACGCCAAGCTCAGCGACCTCTTCTCCGCAATCACCCTGTTCGAAATGGACCGCCGCACCCCCGGTGACGGAAAGACGGCTGTCATCTACGCCCGCGACAAGCGCCGCCCCAACGACGTTCCCAGGCAAGCACCGGCAGAGGGCTGAGCTTCCGGCGCCACCGCGGCCGCACAGGCCAAGACGATCACATGGAAACGTGACGCTGGCCCTTCTCGGCACAGCTCTCTGACTCCGCCCGGGAACAGACGAACCTCCACACGGCAGGTCAGGCAGCGCGCCCAAGGACAAGGTCTTTAGGCAGAATTGCCGTGGCCCTCGAATGAGGCAACGGATGCAGCCCAGGCCGCCGGAGCGGGACACTCCGGTTGTGGGCCTGGCCGTCGGGTTCGGTGTCCATGACGAGTCCGCCGTCGGGGCCGGGTCGGCTGCGGTGGGCACGGTGGGCGTCGTCCGTGATCTGGTCCAGGCGCGGGATGTACGCGTCGCCCTGGCGGTAGGAGTTTCGGTCGACGCCGCCGATGGCGGGGAGCTGGACGAGTCCGCCGTCGTTGCTGCGGATCCGCTTGTCGTTGTAGGAAGTCAGCCAACTGCCCTCAGCCGCGCGGTGGCTGTAGGAGTCGAAGTTCAGATGGCCGGCGAACGCGATGAGGGGTACGGCGTCGGGGCCGGCGCAGTTGAGCCGTACGGACGCGGCAGCCGGGGGCAGGACCCAGGGGCGCCTGCCTGGGCCCCATTCCCGGCGGACTGTGAAGACGTTCCGGTTGGCGAAGAGCGCGGTGCAGCTGCCCTCGCCGAGCACCCAGGCCATGCCGCCGAGTTGGTCGGCGGCCTCGTACATGACGTCGTAGCCGTTGTCCGCGCCGTCGGGCACCTCCTGCTGAAAGATCAGATCGGCCTCTGCCCCCGCCCACGTGCGGTGCATCGCCGCGCGTTTGACGGGATCTCCGGCCCCGTTGGCCTTGAAATTGCAGCTCAGAGTATTGATGGTCTTCTGCATGGGACTCCTGGACAGGGATCGTCGTCGTACGGGTGGGGTCATGGCGTCACGTCGTTGAACATGGCGGCCGTGCCGGACGGCAACTCGTCCAGGCGCCTGCGGACGCGGTGGGCGTCGCTGGGGCTCAGCCGCTCGTAGATCGCGAGGGAGGCGAGGTAGGACTCCCGGGCGGCCGGGATGTCCGCGTGCTGCTGGGCGGTCTGGCCGATGAATTCGTGGGTGCGTGCCTGCCAGTGCGCTGAGGACGTGGCGGGCTGGGCGAACTCCGCCAGCGCCGCGCGCAGCACTACGAGCCCCGCCGTGTAGTCGTCGTGCCCGCGAGCGAGGCCCTCGTACGCGAGCGCCCGGGCCGCGTTGAAGGCGTCGCCGGCCCTCAGGAGGGCGGCGCGGGCCTGCGCGAGGTGGACCTCGGCCTCGTCGGGGTGGCTGGTGGCGAGTGCGGCCTTGCCCAGTTCCAGGTCGCACAGCGCCACGCCGCGGTCGTCTCCGTTGTCCCGGCGCTGTTGGCGGGCCTCGCGGAAGTGCGGGACGGCCTCGTCGGGGCGGTCGGCGTTGAGCAGGGTTTCGCCCAGGCCGTTGAGGGACTGGGCCCGGCTGTGCCGGTCACCGTCGGCGATGGCGCTGTCCCGTGCCCGCTCGTACCAGCGGCGGGCACGCTCGTACCGGCCGAGACCGCGCAGGGCGACCGCGCCGCTGGTGCGCATCTCCCGCTCGACCTGCCGGCGCAGCGCGGCGGGGGAGGAGGCGTCGCGCCGGGCCGCGTCGATGGCCAGTTCGTGGGCCGTGACCGATTCGGTGTGCAGCCGGGCGTGCAGGAACAGCGGCCACATCGCGGAGACCAGCTGCCAGCAGGAGGAGTACAAGCCCGCGCCGGTGGCGTGGACCAGCAGCATCAGGTTCTCCGCCTGTGAGCGCAGCCACGCCATCGCGTCGACCGGGCGGGTGAACGGCGGCGGGAGGGTGGGCGTGGTGGCGTAGGTGCGCGGGAGACGGTCGTGGTGCGTGGGGGTGATGAGGGCGTCGGCGGCGGTCGTGGCGTAGACATACCAGTCGAGCAGCCGGCGCAGGGCCGCCTGGTGCTGGTCGGCGGTCAGCTCGGCGGCGGCGCGGGCGCGGGCGTGGGCCCAGACGGTGTCGTGGAGGGTGAACACGTGCCGGGTGGGGTCGGCGCCGCGGCTTTCCAGGAGGTTGCGTTCGCCCAGCGCGGTCAGGGCGTGCAGGACCTCGGAGCGGGACATCCCGCACACCGCGGCGGCCGCGTCGGGGTCGAGGTCGGCCAGGGGAGCGGTGCCCAGGAGCCGGTAGACCTGCTGGACGGCGGGGCCGAGGGCTTCGACGGCGGTGTCCAGGGCTCGAAGGATCTCCGGGGACTCCGCCGGGAGGAGGTGGCCGGGCCGGGCGGGGTCCTGGGAGCGGACGAGCGCTTCGACCGTTTCGTCCAGGGTGAGGTGGGGTTGGGCGACTTGGTGGCGGGCCGCCACTCGCAGGGCCAGCGGCAGTCCTCCGCACATCGCGACGAGATCCTGGGCGGCCCGCGGGGCGGCGGCGATCTGCTCCGGACCGATCCACTGGGCGATCAGTCGGGTGGAGGCGTCGGGGTCCAGGGGATGCAGTCGGTGGAAGACGGCGACGTCCACCAGGTCCTCCAGTGGGGCGCGGCTGGTGACCACGACGAGGTGGCCCTCCTCGCCCGGCAGCAGGGGGCGGATGCGTTCGGCGCTGGGCGCGTTGTCGAGGTGGACGGCGATGCGCCGGCCGGAGGCGACGGTGCGCCACAGGGCGGCCAGTTCGTCTTCGTCCTGGGGGAGGCGGCTGAGGCCGTAGGCGCGCAGGAACCGGGCGAGGACCTGGACCGCGCGTACGGGTTCGCCGGGGGTGTAGCCGCGCAGGTCGGCGTAGAGCTGGCCGTCGGGGAAGCGGTTGTGCTCTTTGCGCAGCCACTGGGTGGCCAGGGCCGTCTTGCCGACGCCGCTGGGGCCGCTGATCACTACGATGCCGGCGGTCCCGCAGAAGGTGTTGTGGGCGGCGCGCAGGTCCTGGGCGTCCTGGACGCGGTCCGTGAAATGGGCGATGGCGGGCAGCAGTTGCCGGGGGACGTAGCGCGGGGCGGGTGGCGCAGCGTATGTGGTGTGGATCTGGAGGCCGGTGATGTCGCGGGCCTGGATGGTGGTGCCCAGGGTGCTGTTTGAGACGGTGTTGCGGATGCTCCGGTCGTCGGAGTTGTCGGTCGGGGGCACGGAGTCCTCGCGAAGGATGAGATGGACATCTGGCGGGGCGGGCCGTCTGCGCGCCCTGCTGGAGGGCGGGGCCGGTGACCGTTCACCGGCCCCGCGGCCGAGGGGCCTATACCGCGGCCACGGACGGTGAGGGAGAGGCCGGCGGAGGCGTGAGTGCGGGAGGCATCGCTGGCAGGACGGCAGCCTGGCAGGCCAGCGCGGCACCGATCTGCTCGGGCCACGGCCGGCACTCATCTGGGGGGCAGCCCCAGTGGTAGACGGCTGGCACCGTCGCCACGGCGCTCGGCGCCGGCGCGCACTGAACCGCCTCCCTGCCGTGGAGCTGTGCGGCGGGTTCGGCGCCGTTCCCCGTGAAAGGCACGGCTATGAGCAGGGCGAATAAAAGAGACGACGAAAGATCGAGCATCAGTTCCTCGGTTCGCAAACGAGAGCGGACGGGTGGGTGTGGGGCTGGCGCCGGGCGCCCGGGCACCGGAAACCGCGCTGCGCAGAGCGGCACCCGCGGTGGCGGCGGCATGGCGGGGTGGCGGATGAGGCACGGGCCGGGACTGCGGGGCCTCGTCGGAGGGTGGCGGCCCGGTCGGTTACGAACGCAGGGGCGCGGTCGGAGTCGGCGGAGCCGTGCTGGCCCCGGAGGCTTCGGCGCGGCGGCGGGGCTGGCGGCGCGGTTCGCAGACTATGCCGAGGATGAAGATCCCCATGGTGAGAGCTGCGTAGTCGTTCAGGGTCGCCGAGAGGTGGCTGAAGGCACGGGTGACCTGCCAGTCGTAGAGGAAGTGGGCGGCGATCAGGGGCAGGATCCGGTGGTGGCGGGTGTAGAGGTAGATCGCTCCGGCAGCGGTGAGGGCGGTGCCGAGGGCGGGGACTCCGAGGTAGAGATGCGGGAGGAGCCGCAGGATGACGGGAACGGTGATCCATTCCCAGGTCGGCCGTCGTGCTCCTCGCAGGAGGAGCACGAC
>NZ_JBHVHQ010000050.1:0-20299 GCF_042800135.1 Streptomyces sp. NPDC057654
GCCAGGAGTCGATCGTGCTGGCCGAGGCGGAGGCCATCCGGCCGCTCGCCGAGGTCGTCGCCGAGGTGCTGGCGAAGGCGGGGCTCGCCGCCGGGGGCGGCGTGTACCTGAAGGCCGGCCGGAAGCTCGCGCAGCTCCAGGGGGCCTGACAGCGCGCCTCATGCGTTCCGTGCGGCTATTAGCCGTCACGCGGCCGGGAAACCATCCTTCTGGTGGTTTCCCGGCCGTTTTTCGTGCCGCCCTCGTCCGGCCCGCCGCCCGCTCAGGTGCGCTGCTTGCCGCCCCGTACCGCCGTCCAGAGCCGGTCTCCCACGGCGACGATCACGACCGCGCCGGCGAGTTGCAGCAGGTGTCTCGTCCAGTCGATGCCGCGGGTGTCGTTGACGCCGAGCCCGGTGGCCGCCCAGTTGCCCAGGACGCTGCCGAGGATGCCGAACACAGCCGTCAGCCAGAGCGGGATCTGCTGCTTGCCCGGCAGGATCGCCTTGGCGATCAGACCGAGCACCAAACCGACGATGATGGCCCACAACCAGCTCATGTCGCCTCCTATGCGGCGCGATGTGGCGTGCCAGCCCAGTCTCCGTCCGATACCCGTACGGCGCATGTCGGACCGGGGTGTACGGGGTAGGGATGACAGGGGACGGCGTCGCAGGACGCGCCCCGGTCTCGAACCCCGACGTGGCTCGGCGTAACGTTGGCTACGTCCCGGACGGGGAGCGCCGGCGCTGCGATCAGGTGGTGGAACGTGATGCGGAAGCAGAGCAGTGCTGAGACCTTCCGGATCACCGGTGCCCGGCAAGGGCTGACGGACGATGTGCGCGGCCGGCAGCGGCGGTACATCATCTCCATGTCGGTACGGACCCTGGCCGTCATCGCGACCGTCGTGTTGTGGGACGTCGAGCGGTATGTAGCCATCGCGACCCTGGTTCTGGGCGCCGCGCTGCCTTACATCGCGGTGGTCATCGCCAACGCGGGCCGGGAGAACGCCCCTTCGCTGCCGGGCACCTTCGTGCCCGCGCCGACCCGTCCGATGCTGGTGGCCGGTACACCGGAGTCCGGCGCGGAACCCGTCCCGGAAGCCAAGGCCGGTGGGCGGGGCGAGGGTTCGGCCGCCCAGGGCTGATCTTCAGCTCGGCACAAAGCTCAAGAAAAGCTCAGATCAATCATGTGGTTCCGGTGCACCGCCCCGGCTCGCCCGTGACATACTTCGTATGCGCTCCGCATCCCCCGTCGGAGCGACAGACCGACGCCGGGCGGCTCCCCCCGTGGCTGCCCGGCGTCGCCATGTGTGCACACTGGTTGCCGTGAACGACGAATCACGGAACGACGAAGCCCCGAACAACGCGCCGTCGAGCGGCGAAGCGCCGATCTGCTCGGCCAAGGGGTGCCGCGCCGCCGCCGTATGGGTGCTGGCGTGGAACAACCCGAAGATCCACACCCCGGAGCGCCGCAAGACATGGCTCGCGTGCGAGGAACACCGCGAGCACCTCTCCCAGTTCCTCGGCGTCCGGTCGATGCTCAAGGACGTGGTGACGCTCGCCGACTGGGAGGCGGGCGCCGCCGAGCGGTAGGCGCCGTCAGCCGCCGATGGCCGACATCGGGCGCTGGGGCTGGAGGAAGGACGGGTCGTCCAGACCGGAACCGGCCTTCTTCCCCCACATCGCGAGCTTCCAGCGGCGGGCGATCTCCTCGTCCGGCTCGCCGGAACGCAGCGCGCCGCGCAGGTCCGACTCCTCCTGCGCGAACAGGCACGTACGGATCTGGCCGTCGGCCGTGAGCCGGGTGCGGTCACAGGCGGCGCAGAACGGGCGGGTGACGGAGGCGATGACGCCCACACGGGCCGGGCCGCCGTCGACGACCCACCGCTCGGCGGGCGCGGAGCCGCGCGCGTCGTCGCCCTCGGGGGTGAGGGTGAAGCGGGTGCGCAGCGACGCGAGGATGTCCCCGGCGGTGATCATTCCGTCGCGCTTCCAGCCGTGCTGGGCGTCGAGGGGCATCTGCTCGATGAAGCGGAGTTCGTAGTCGTTCTCGACGGCCCAGGCGAGCAGGTCGGGGGCCTCGTCGGCGTTGAGGCCGGGCATCAGCACGGAGTTGACCTTGACGGGGGTGAGCCCCGCGTCGCGGGCGGCCGCGAGGCCGTCCAGCACGTCGCCGAGGCGCTTGCGCCGGGTCATGGCCTGGAAGACGTCGGGCCGCAGCGTGTCCAGGGAGACGTTGACGCGGTCGAGGCCGGCGTCGGCGAGGGCCCGCGCGGTGCGCTGGAGGCCGATGCCGTTGGTGGTCAGCGACATCTTGGGGCGCGGTTCGAGGGCGGCGACGCGGTCGACGATGGAGACGAGGCCGGGGCGCAGCAGCGGTTCGCCGCCCGTGAAGCGGACGTCCGTGATGCCCAGTTCCGTGACGGCGATGCTGATCAGACGGACGATCTCGTCATCGGTGAGCAGATCGGGCTTGGCGAGCCACTGGAGTCCCTCTTCCGGCATGCAGTACGTACAGCGCAGATTGCAGCGGTCGGTCAGGGAGACGCGGAGGTCGGTGGCGACGCGACCAAAGGTGTCGATGAGCATGGTGGCGGCCCCTCCTGCGGAAATGAACCATGGATACATCCAATAATCCGCAGCGTACGCGATGGGTCGGACACTCAGCATTCGCCCGGCATGCGACGGAGTGAGCGTCCGGTGACCCTGCGCGACGAGGGGCCGCCGCCGGCCATGCGGCCGGATGGTGATCGTTACGGAGCGTTACGGAGCGGTACGGAGCAGTGCGGAGCGGTACGGGCCGGTGTACGGGCTAGTGGGCGCCGTAGCCGGTGAGCGAGCGGACCTCCAACTCCGCGTATTTGCGGGCGTCCGGCCGTTCCTTGGAGAGCAGCGAGCCGAGCCAGCCGAGGAGGAAGCCCAGCGGGATGGAGACCAGGCCGGGGTTGGCGAGCGGGAAATAGTCGAAGTCCATGCCGGGGAAGAGCGCCTTCTCGTTGCCGGACAGCACCGGCGAGAAGATCACCAGCCCGACCGAGGAGATCAGCCCGCCGTAGATCGACCAGATCGCGCCCTGGGTGGTGAAGCGCTTCCAGAAGAGGCTGTAGAGGATGGTCGGCAGGTTGGCGGAGGCCGCGACGGCGAAGGCGAGGGCGACCAGCGCGGCGGCGTTCAGCCGGTGGGCGAAGATGCCGAGCACGATGGAGATCGCGCCGATGACGATGGCCGCGAACTTGGCGGTGAGGACCTCCTCGCGCTCGCTGGTGCGGCCCTTGCGGATGACGTTGGCCCACAGGTCGTGCGCGAAGGACGCGGACGAGGCGAGGGTCAGGCCCGCGACCACGGCGAGGATGGTGGCGAAGGCCACCGCGGAGATGACGGCGAGCAGAATCGCGCCGCCGGTCGAGTCGGCGCCGCCGCCGACCTCCTGGGCGAGCAGCGGGGCCGCGGTGTTGCCCGCCTCGTTGGAGGCGATGATCGCCTTGGAGCCGACGAGGGCCGCGGCGCCGAAGCCGAGCGCGATGGTCATCAGGTAGAACGCGCCGATGATGCCGATGGCCCAGTTCACGGACTTACGGGCGGCCTTGGCGGTGGGCACCGTGTAGAAGCGGATGAGGATGTGCGGGAGCCCGGCCGTACCGAGGACGAGCGCGATGCCGAGCGAGATGAAGTTGAGTTTGGACGTGCCGTCCTTGCCGTACTGGAGGCCGGGTTCGAGGAACGCCTTGCCCTTGCCGCTCTCCTTCGCCGCCTCGCCGAGCAGCGTGGAGACGTTCCAGCCGAACTTGTTGAGCACCAGGATCGTGACCAGCAGGGTGCCCGCGATGAGCATGACCGCCTTGACGATCTGCACCCACGTGGTGCCCTTCATGCCGCCGATGGTCACGTAGAGCACCATGACGATGCCGACGAGCGCGATGATCCAGCGGCGTGCGCCCTCGCCCGTAGCGCCGAGCAGCAGCGCCACCAGGGCGCCCGCGCCGACCATCTGGGCCAGCAGGTAGAAGATCGAGACGACGATGGTGGAGGTGCCGGCGGCGGTGCGTACGGGCCGCTGCTTGAGGCGGTACGCGAGCACGTCGGCCATGGTGAACCGGCCGGAGTTGCGCAGCGGTTCGGCGACCAGCAGGAGCGCGACGAGCCAGGCGACGAGGAAGCCGATGGAGTACAGGAACCCGTCATAGCCGAAGAGCGCGATGGCCCCGGCGATGCCGAGGAACGAGGCGGCGGACATGTAGTCGCCGGAGATGGCCAGGCCGTTCTGGAAACCGGTGAAGGAGCGGCCGCCGGCGTAGAAGTCGGTGGCGTCCTTGGTCTGCCGGCCGGCCCACACCGTGATGCCCAGGGTGATGGCGACGAAGACGGAGAAGAGCGTGATGATCAGGGTGCGGTGCTCGCTGGCGGCCGCGGCGGCGAGCTGCTGGCTGGTGGTCACGCGTCGCCCTCCAGGCGCTCTTTGATGGCTTCGGCCTTCGGGTCGATGCGGGCGGCCGCGTGTCGGGAGTACCACCACGCGATGAGGAACGTGGTCAGGAACTGGGCCAGTCCGAAGACGAAGGCGATGTTGACGTTCCCGACGACCTTGGTGCCCATGAAGCCGCCCGCGTAGTTGGACAGCAGCACGTACAGCAGGTACCAGGCGATGAACGCGACGGTGAGCGGGAAGGCGAACGAGCGCTGGGCGCGCCGCAGTTCGGCGAATTCTTCACTGGACTGGACGTCCGTGAAGCGATCCGGCCCGCCCTGCCCTTCGGCGGTGTGTGGTGCGGAGTCCACGGTCTCTCTCCTGACAAGCGGCAGCGGTGCGTGAGCCATGACATGTGATCCGGGTCACGCATCGTAGAGGGACGGGACGCCATTCGACAGAGGGTTGTGGTTGAAGTCGACAAGAACCACCTTCGGGGGCGACACCGACCGCGTGGGGCTTCGTTGTCCGGATGTGAACAATCCGCAGCCCCCACCGCCGCCCGGACGCCCCGGTTCCGGCCCGGAGCGGCGCCCGTACGGGATGGTCGGCCTGGCGGCTCCGGTCAGGGCCGTACGGTCGGCGCGGCGGTCCTCGCCGGCGGCGGACGGCCGCTGGTACGGGCCCCGGCCGGAACTGCCGCCGCTGAGCATCGACGCGCTGC
This sequence comes from Streptomyces sp. NPDC057654, assembly GCF_042800135.1. Classification (NCBI taxonomy): domain Bacteria; kingdom Bacillati; phylum Actinomycetota; class Actinomycetes; order Kitasatosporales; family Streptomycetaceae; genus Streptomyces; species Streptomyces sp. NPDC057654. The sequence continues at coordinate 5,108 of NZ_JBHVHQ010000050.1, forward strand.
GGGGGCCGGGGGCGCCGCCTTGAGGAGCGCCGCTCCGTCGGGACCACCGCCGTCTTGAGTGGGCGTCAGGAGCCAAGCGGGCGCGGAGGTCGCAAGAGGTGCGGGGCGGACCTCGCAAGAGGCACGGGGCGGACCTCGCAAGGGGTCCGATCGAGGTCCGTACCGGACTTTCTTGGGGAAATCATTGCTCGACGGCCATGATCGGCGCTAGCTTCACTCGTCATGTACCCGTCCGTGCGCGGCAGGTGTGCGTGCGGTACCCGGATGATGTGGAGAACCCATGGCTCATCTGCGATCCAGACGTCGGCGCGCCCTGCTGGCGGTGCCGGCCGGACTGGCGCTCGTCGCCTCCCTCGGCCTGCTGCCCGGCGCGGCCTCGGCCGCCCCGCAGGACGCGCTCCCGGCCAAGGCGCCCGTAGCCGCCGACGGGCCCCTGCTCTCGTACGTGGTCAACACCACCGCCGACCACGCCACGGTGGCGAAGGTGAAGAAGGCGATCGGCCGGGCCGGCGGCAGCGTCGTGACCGCCTACCAGCAGATCGGCGTGATCGTCGCCCATTCGAAGAACCCCGACTTCGCGAAGACCGTCCGCACGGTGCCGGGCGTGCAGAGCGCCGGCGCCACCCGGACCGCGCCGATCACGTCCGCGGCCACCACGGACATCGGCAAGCCCGAGAAGATCAAGGTCCCGAAGGCCACCGCGCGGAGCGAGGCGCGTTCGCTGGCCACGGGCAAGGAGCCCCTGGAGGGGCTCCAGTGGGACATCGCCGCCATCAAGGCCGACAAGGCCGCCGAGGTCAATCCGGGGTCCCGGAAGGTGACGGTCGCCGTCATCGACACCGGCGTGGACGACACCCACCCGGACCTCAAGGCGAACTTCTCGCGGGGCCAGTCGGCGAGCTGCGTCACCGGCAAGGCCGACACCAGCCCCGGCTCCTGGCGGCCGTTCGACCCGGACGAGGACTACCACGGCACCCACGTGGCCGGTGAGATCGCCGCCCCGCGCAACGGCGTGGGCGTCACCGGCGTCGCGCCGAACGTGAAGGTCTCCGCCATCAAGGTCAGCCAGGCCAAGGGCAGCTTCTTCTACGCCGAGAGCGTGGTGTGCGCGTTCGTCTTCGCCGCCGAGCACCACGTGCAGGTGACGAACAACAGCTATTACGTCGACCCGTGGATGTTCAACTGCGCGGACGACCCCGACCAGAAGGCCATAGCCGACGCCGTCGGCCGGGCCGCGAAGTTCGCCACCCGCAAGGGCGCGGTCAACGTCGCCTCCGCCGGGAACTCCAACTTCGACCTGGCGGCCAAGAAGATCACCGACGCCTCCAGCCCCAATGACGGCACCCCGGCGTCGCGCGACATAGACCCGTCGAAGTGCCTGGACGTGCCCGCCCAGGTGCCCGGCGTCGTCACGGTCGCCGCGACCGGCGTCAAGTCACTGAAGTCGTACTACTCCAACTACGGCCTCAACCAGATCGACGTGGCGGCCCCCGGCGGCGACGTCCGGCAGGTGCCGGAACTGCCCGCCAAGGACGGCCGCATCCTGTCCACCCTGCCCGGCGGCGACTACGGCTACCTCCAGGGCACCTCGATGGCGGGCCCGCACGTAGCGGGCGTGGCGGCGCTGCTCAAGAGCGCGCACCCGGACGCGAGCCCGCAGGAGATCCAGTGGCTGCTCAAGGCCCAGGCGGACAACCCCGGTTGCCCGACCGCGCCGGCCGACCCGGCGTGCACCGGCACCAAGCACGTCAACAGCTTCTACGGCTTCGGGATCGTCAACGCCCTGAAGGCGGTGGAGGACTGACCTCCGCTGTGTGAGCGAGTGAGTCGTGGGGCCGGGCTGCGGACAGCACCCGGCCCCACGTCCGTGTCCGGCCGCTGTCCGCCCGCAGCAGCCCGTCCGTGAGCAGGTACTGCGCTCCGAGATAGGTGACCATGATGCACAGCTGCGGCGCGGGCGGCTGCGGCCAGTCGGCGAGGCCGCTCGCGATGAGCGTGTCCGAAAGCAGGAACAGCAGCCCGCCCAGCGCGGTCCGCAACCCGACGCGCGTCGCGCCGAGCGCCATGGCGGTCAGCAGCAGCGCGTACCCAGCCACCGGCAGCCGCATCCCGGCTTCGAGGCCGGGCCATAGGAGGGCGACGGTGCCGAGCCAGGCCACGCCGTAGGCGGTCGCGAGCACGTACGCACGCGGACGGCCGTGCGCTGTCCCGAGCCCGGCGAAGAGGACCAGATAGCAGACGTGCCCGGCGCCGAAGAACCCCATTCCGGCGAGGAAGGCGGCCTGGTCGTCGAGTTGCAGCAGGGTGTCGCCGCCGCAGCCGAAAAGCAGCGCGGCGATCAGCGGGCGGGGCGCGCCGCGGGCGGCGGCGTGCAGGGCGAGCGCGGGCATCAGGGCGGGTTTGGTGAGGTGGTGGACGCCGTCGAGGTGAGCGGCCAGGGCGATGAGGTGGACGGCGCCGAGGGCGGCGAAGAGGAGGCCGGTGGCGCGGACGGCCAGGGCCTGCTGCCGGTGGTTCATGCGACGCGTTCGGGGGCGGTGGGGACGGCGGTGTCGGCTGGGTCGGTTGTGTCGGCTGGGTCGGCGGTACGGGCTGGGGCCGTTTCCGCGGCCGGCGTCCGTACGGGCTGCCATCCCGGCCCCCGGAAGACCCGCCCGGCCCGTTCGCGCCAGCTGGTGGCCGCTCGTACATCGCGGGCGATGGCGGCGTACTCGTGGGTGGCGACGCGCAGCGGGTTGAACGTGCGGATGTTCTTGGTGAGCCCGTAGACCGGCCGCTCCGCCTCCGGCACGAAGGAGCCGAACATCCGGTCCCAGATGATCAGAATGCCGCCGAAGTTACGGTCGAGGTAGCCGCCCTGCGAGGCGTGGTGCACCCGGTGGTGAGACGGCGTGTTCAGCACGTACTCGAACGGCCGCGGCAGCCTGCCGACCCGCTCCGTATGCACCCAGAACTGGTAGACGAGGTTGGCCGACGAGCAGAACGCCACCGCCGCCGGGTGCACACCGGCCGCGATCATCGGCACGTAGAACGGCCACACGGTCAGCGTGGTCCACGGCTGCCGCAGCGCGGTCGTCAGGTTGAACTTCTCGCTGGAGTGGTGCACCACATGGCAGGCCCACAGGACGCGGATCACGTGGTGGCCGCGGTGCGACCAGTAGTAGAAGAAATCCTGCGCGAGCAGCATCAGCGGCAGCGTCCACCACAGGACGGGGACGCGCAGCGGCGTGAGCTCGTAGATCGCGGTGTAGACCGCCACGATCGGGATCTTCCAGAGCGCGTCGAAAACGAGACTGCCGACGCCCATCCCGATACTCGTGGCGGCGTCCTTGGCCTCATAACCCGCGGCCCCGCTCTCCTCGGCGGGGTGCCGTCGGTAGCTCGCCATCTCCAGGACGGTGAGCAGGACGAAGGCGGGTATGGACCACATCACGACATCGGGGAGATGGGGCATGGCGGCACCATAGGCGCGCGGGAGGGGGTGCCGCTAGGGGTTGTTACCGATCGGTATTGGACAAGGGTTACCGGGGGTTCGGCCTGTCGGGGCGGGGGTGCGGGCGGATACTGGCGTGCACGCACGGGTTCGTGGGGAGGGAGTAGCGAATGCAGGGGGCGGAAGCGGTCGTCCTACGGTTGGCGACTACGGTCGTGAGCGCGCTCGTCAAGTCGCTGATCGCCAAGAACCCGGGTGCGGGGCTGGTCCACAGACCGGGCAGCCCGACGCCGCTCGGCCGGCGGCCCGACCAGTTGGGCGAGAAGGAGACGGCGCGGCTGGTGGGGGTGCTGGCGGAGCGGCTGGACTCGGTGGCCGTTCGCCGACTGCCGGAGCACGAGCAGCGGTCGGCGGTCGACGCGGTGTGCGACGTCTTCAGCGGCACGGAAGTCATCGACCAGGAGACGCTGTTCGCCGCGGATCTCGATCCGGCGCGGCTGCGGTCCGTACTCCTGGAGCGCTCCCCCGGCCTGCTGGATCGGACCGGTCTCGGCGAGGCGGGGACGGCGCTGTTCAACGAACTGCTGGACGCGGTCTGTGAACACCTCGTGGAGTACGTGACGTCGCTGCGGTCGTTCCCGGCGCGTACGGACGTGGAGTTGGTGCGTCGGTCGGGCGAGGCGGGGCGGGCGCTGGAGGCCGTACGGGAGCGGCTGGGACCAACCCCCGAGGCGCGGTCCCTTGAGTTCGAGGAGCGCTACGGGCGGTACATCGAGGCGACGCACGGCAAGCTCCAGCTCTTCGGGCTGACGCTCGGCTGCACGGCGGCGCGGGAGTGGCCGTTGAGCACCGCGTACATCACGCTGAGCGTGAGCAGTGAGGCCGACCCCTACCTCCTGGATCCCACGCCCCTCCCCCTGACCACCTCGGTCTCCGCCGAACACGCCCTCGCCGGCTGCGACCGGATGCTGCTGCGCGGCCCGGCGGGCTCGGGCAAGAGCACGCTCATGCAGTGGCTCGCCACCAACGCGGCGCGCCGGAGCTTCGAGCAGACGCTGGGCGACTGGAACGGCTACGTACCGTTCATGCTGCGACTGCGGTCCTTCGCGACGCACGGGAAGCTACCGCTGCCGGGCGAGTTCCTGGCCGCCACGGGCAATCCACTGGCGGGGGCGGCGCCGGACGGGTGGGTGGAAAGCCTCCTCACCGAGGGGCGGGCGCTGGTCCTGGTCGACGGCGTGGACGAGGTCCCATCAGCGATGCGGCAGCGCACCAGGGACTGGCTGCGGTCGCTCCTGGCCGCCTTCCCGAACGCCCGGTACATCGTCACTACGCGACCTTCCGCCGTCCCGGAGGACTGGTTGCAGGGGCAGGGCTTCACCGCGCACTCCTTGCTGCCGATGGGGCGCGAGGACATCCGGAAGTTCATCGCGCATTGGCATCGGGCGGCCCGTGAGGAGTGCCGAGACGATGTGCGACAGCACGAGCAACTGGACGGCTACGAACGCTCCATCCAGCAGGCCGTCACCACTCGACGTGAGCTGAGCCAACTCGCCACCAACCCCTTGATGTGCGCGCTCCTCTGCGCCCTGAACCGCGACCGCCGTATGCACCTGCCGCGCGCCCGCAAGGAGCTGTACGACGCCTCGCTGGACATGCTGCTCGTACGACGGGACACGGAACGGGAGATCGCCGGGGTGGAGGGCGTCGACCTGACGCGGGACGAGCAGATGCTGCTGCTCCAGCGCCTGGCGTACTGGCTGATCCGTAACGGCCAGGCCGAGGCCACGTGCGCGGAAGCAATCGAGATGATCGACGGCTGGCTGGCCGCGATGCCACAGGTACGGGCGCAGGGCGACGCGCGGGCGGTCTTCAACCACCTGCTCAACCGCAGCGGTCTGCTCCTCGAACCGGTCCCCGGCTCGGTGAACTTCGTCCACCGGACGTTTCAGGATTACTTGGGGTCCAAGGAGGCGGTCGAGACGCGTGACTTCGGGCTTCTGGTCAGCAATGCGCATGACGACCAGTGGGACGACGTGGTGCGCATGGCGGTGGGGCACGCGCGAGTAGAGGAACGGGCACAGCTGCTGCGGAAGTTGCTGCGGCGGGCGGACCGGGTGAAGGGGCACCGGCAGCGGCTGACGCTGCTGGCGGCGGCTTGCCTGGAACACGCGCCGGAGCTGAACCCGGCCCTTCGGTCGGATATCGAGGCGCGAACAGAGGAATTGCTGCCGCCGCGCACCCTCGACGACGCCGAGGAGCTGGCGAAGGTCGGTGAGTTGGTGATTGAACTGCTGCCGGGGCCGGAAGGGCTCGAAGAACACGCTGCGGCAGCGGTAGTGCGAACGGCAGGCTTGGTCAAGGGCGACGCCGCCTTCGCACTGATATACCGGTTCCGAGAGGACGAGCGTCTCTTTGTCACGAGTGGGCTGTCGCTGGCCTGGGGCGCTTTCGAAGCGGAGCCGTACGCCCGGGAAATCCTGTCCGCCCAATCGTGGGACAACGTCCCCCTGCGCGTGGAGAATACGAAGCAGCTCACCGCCTTGCGCTGCATCCCGGAAGTCCAGCGGGTGAGTTTGAATGGGTCGCACACCGACCTCATGCCGCTGGTCCACGCCAACAGTCTGGAGAGACTCACTATTCTCGACAATTATGTCCTGAGCGATCTCTCTCCAATCGCCTATACCTCTAATCTGCGAGTCTTCTCACTCAACCGCTGCCCGAGAGTGAGCAATCTGAGCCCACTCACCGGGCCTGGGCTGACAAGCCTCGCGCTTCACAACGTTCACCCTGACATCTCCCTGGACCCACTGCGGGACATGCCGGATCTCCAAACCCTCCGGATCGATCACCCCACACTCATCAACGATGTGGGGGAAATACCGGTCGGTCCTCAACTCGCACATCTCGCGCTCCATCCACAGACACGTCATCTGAACCTACATGGGATTGAACGCTGGCCGCACCTCACCGCGCTCACGCTCGGAGGATCGACACAGCTGCACCAACTGTCCGAGACAAATCCCCTCACACGGTTGTCCAACCTGTCCCTCGAAGAATTGGATTCGCTCGACTTGAGCCTGTTGAAGCAACTCATACAACTTCAGCAAATCATCTTGTGGCGGTGCGACATCCCCGAAGGACTCGGCTCGTTGCGTGATCTGCCGAACCTCACGTCTCTCTGGTTGTCAGCGTGCGCGGTGTCGGGTCCCCCGATCGACCTGAGCCCCTTGGCCGACATGCAGAATCTCGGCATCACGCTCGCCGGTAAAACCCAGGTACTCAACGAAGACCGGATCCCGCCCGAACGCCTCACCCGCCTATAGCCCCTCACCAAACCCGCACCGAAGCCCCCTTCGCAAACACCGGACTAGTAGCCCCCTCCGGCACCTCCCCCAACGGCTCCCCCACCTCCGCGACCGTAGGCCCCACCCGCCCCGCAATAGGATCCAACAGCCCCAAATCAAACCCATAAACCCGCGCCGCGTTCCCCCCGACCATCGCCGCGACCTCCCCCCGCTCCACCCCCGCGTAAGCGGCCCGCAGCCCCTCCCGCGTATGCGGATACGTCCCCTCGTCATGCGGGTAGTCGCTCCCCCACATCACTTTCTCCAGCCCGATCCGGTGGCGCAGCGGCACCTCATGGGGGCGCATGAAACTGGCACCGACGAAGCAATTGTCGCGCCACACCTCACTCGGAGGGGAACCCATCAATTCCCCCAGCCCCACCCCGAATTTCGCTTCCGCAGTCGCCGCACGCGCCGAAGCGGCGACCAACCGCCCGTGGTAGTAGTCCAGCATGTCCAGGACCCCGGGAATCCACCCCGAGCCCTGTTCCGTGAGGACAAGCCGCAGCCCCGGATGGCGGTGGAAAGCTCCGCCGAATATCAAGTGCCACAGCGCCCGGTGCGAGAACCAGGTCGTCTCGACCATGAAGACGGCACGCGCCGAAGGTTCGTCGCCGAGCGGCGGGGACGCCGAACCCGCGTGGTGGTTGACCGGGACGTCGAGTTCCGCGCAGACCGCCCACAGGGGGTCGTACGTCCGCGAGTGCAACTCCGGGAGGCCCGAGCCCGGCGGGGTGCCCGGTAGCAGGATGCCGCCCGTCAGGCCCGCGGACTTGGCCCAGCGGACCTCTCGTACGGCCTCCTCCACATCGTTCAGCAGGATCTGCGCCACCCCCGCCCGGCGGCCGGGGGCCGCCGCGCAGAAGTCGGCGAGCCAGCGGTTGTGGGCGCGCAGGCCAGCCCAGCGGCGCCCGAATTCCTCCGGTGTCGGCGCGGGGGCCATCAAGGACGCACTGGGGAAGAACGGCGGAATGGTGTTGGGGAAGACGACTTCGGCGACGATGCCGTCTGCCTCCAGTTCGGCGAGGCGGCGGTCCGAGTTCCAGTTGCGGTCGGCGGAGTCGGTGAGGAGGTCCTCGTACGGATTGACGTATGTGGCCGCCCAGGCGTCGAACGCCTCGTGGTGCGCCCGTTCCAGGTACGGCCGGTAGTCGAGGAGGTCCGCCCCGGCGTGGCAGTCGGCCGAGATGACCGTGTAGCGGTCGGTCGAAGCCTGGCACCCCCGATCGCCGCTCTCAGTCATCGCCCACCCCCACATACGGGAAGTCGAACCCCGTCAGCCAGTGCCTCCCCGTCTCCCGCGACCGCCGCCACGACGCCTCCACCGGCGCCTGGTTCGCGCTCTGCCCGAGGTCGGCCGGGACGGGGCCGACGCGCCGGGCGACCTCCGCCAGGGCCGGGACGTCGAAGTCGAAGACCTCGGCCGCCGACTGGCCGAGCATCCGGCGGGTCTCCCCTACGGGGATGTCGTGGAACGTGTCGCGCAGCCACTCGCGCGTACGCGGCCAGGTGCCCTCGGGGTGCGGGAAGTCGCTGCCCCACAGGATGTTGTCGACGCCGATCTCGTAGCGCTGGGCGAGTTCGCGCCGCTTGGTGTTGGTGGCGCAGATGAAGATGTTGCGGTCCAGGTACTCGTGCGGCGGGCGCTTGAGTTCGGCGAACGGCGAGAGCTTCTTGCCGCCGTGCGAGCCGAGGTAGAGGCGGTCCATGAACCACAGCAGGTTGGGCAGCCACCAGCAGCCCGACTCCGCGATGCCGAAGCGCAGGCCGGGGTGGCGCTCGAAGACGCCGGACCAGAGCATGAACCACAGGGGCCGGGCCGGCCACCAGGTCACCTCGGAGACGTAGATGCCCAGGTGGTCGCCGTACTCGTGGCGCGGCGCGGCCCCCGAGTGGGTGATCACCGGCATCCGGGCCTCGGCGGCGGCCGCCCACACCGGGTCGTAACGGCGGTCGTGGTACGGGGCCTTGTCCACCCACATGGCGGGGATCATCAGCGCGCCGAGCCCGGCGTCCTTGGCGTGGTGGATCTCGGCGACCACGCGGTCCACGTCGCCGGTGATGGGCAGCAGGGCGACGCCGCAGTGCCTCTTCGGGTCGTGCGCGCAGAAGTCGGCGAGCCAGCGGTTGTGGGCCTGGGCGCCCGCCATGCCGAGGTCCGGGTCCTGGTCGCCGGAGAGGCCGAGGCCGACGCCGAAGGGGGCGGCGGTGCGGCTGTCGACGGCGTCGGCGTCCGGGAAGACGACCTCGCCCGCCACCCCGTCGCCGTCGAGCTCCTTCGCCCGCTGCGCGGCGTCCCAGCCGCCGCGCAGGCCCTGCTCGTTCTCCTCGAACCACTTGGCGGCGAAGGTCTCGTTGCGGATGCCGAGGCGGGTCATCTCCTCGCGGCGGCTCTCGCGCTGCCCGAGGAATTCGTCGAAGTCCCGGTGGAACCTCGCGTCCAGATACGGCCGGTACTCCTCCGTGGGCAGTCCGGCGTGCGAGTCGGAGGAGATGATCAAGTACGGGTCCGTCATGTCCGTCATCACTTGCTCCTCGGTCGGATGGAATGAGATGGGATCATGCTCAATCGGGCCGAATCATGCCGAATCAGGCGGTCTGCGGAGCTACGTTCGCCTTGTGCTCCACACCGTCACATGAGCCGTACCGGCTCACACGCTCCCCTCCGGCGGCCCGTCCACGATCTGCCGCACGTCGTCGTACCGCTGGTGCACGTACGGCAACAGGGCCTGTGCGCTGACCCGTTCCACGACCCGGCCGCGCTGGTCCGTGGTCTTCTCGCCGATCGTGATCTCCACGAGCCGGCGCACCGGCAGGTCGGCGACCGGGTCGTACGCGGACTCGCGCAGCAGCACGTCGCCGCTCATCGCCTCCAGCTTGCGGACCTTCTCGGTGCGCGTGCAGTGCACGAGCACCGGGTCGGCGTCGAAGCCCGTGCCGTCCACGCCGGGCAGGAACTTGAAGTAGAAGTCCAGCTTCTCGGCGGGCGGCGGCAGCGGCAGCGCGGCGCCGACCGCGCCCCGCACCTCGACGAAGGCGATGCCGTGCCGCGCGAGGTACGCCCGTACGACGCCGCCGTCCCGTTCGATCACCACCTCGCCGAGTTTCTTCGGCTCGCCGAAGACCTCGCGGCCGCCGATCAGCGCCCGTTCGTGGGTCATCGGCATGACCAGCGGATACCAGCCGTCGCGCCCGCCGTGGTGCGCCGCGACCGCCACCGAGCCCGCGCCCAGCGGGTAGCCGGGCAGGTCGACCTTGCTGATCGCGGCCCGTAGGAGCGGGCGGCCGGCCGGTTTGAGGGGCGGCGGGAGGACCGCCGCCACCGCGTCCGGGTCGCTCTCCCAGAGCGCGACCACGCCCGTGGACCAGATGTCGGGGAGGTGCGCGGTCCGCTCCCGGTCCGCCTCGACCTCGGCCGCCTCGCGCGCGCCGTACCGTACGCGTGCCATGTCCTACCGCCCTTCGACAGGGTGCCCGGTGCTCGGCCTGTGCCTGTGCCAGTGCCTGTTGCGTGTAACACAGTTACAGGCACGAGCGCGAAGGGTAAAGAGCACCGCACACAGCGGAGTTGGGGGCGACATGCCGAAACCGGCGCTGACCCGCGAGGACGTGCTCGACGCCGCCGCGCGACTCGTCGAGCGGCACGGTCCGCAGGCCCTGTCGATGCGCAGGCTGGCCGCCGAGCTCGACACCGCCGTCACCTCGATCTACTGGCACGTGGGCAATCGCGAGTCGCTGCTCGACGCGCTCGTCGAGGCCACCGTGGGCCGGCTCGGGACCGTACGGCCCGCCGGGCGCACCCCCCGGCAGCGCATCGTCTCCGTCGCCCGCGCGCTGCGGCGCGATCTGCTGGAGCATCCGCAGCTGATCGCGGTGGTCCATGAACGCGGCCTGACGGAGCGGATGTTCGTCCCCGCGCAGCGGGCGCTGATCCGCGAGGTGCACGCGGCCGGGCTGCGCGGGGCGCGCGCCGCGGCGGCCGTGCGGGCCGTGCAGTTCCAGGTGGTCGGGTACGTGCTCGTGGAGCGCAACCGCGAGCGCGCGCCCGCCCGGGGGCCAGGCGGCGCGGCCCGGTGGGACGCGTCCGCCGCCGACCGCGATCCGCCGCTCGCCCGCGCCCTCGCCCGTCCGGTCGATTCCGAGCGGCTCTTCCTCACGTCCGTACGGGCTTTGGTCGACGGGCTCCTCCCCCGCTGACCGGGCCCGCCGCCTCCGGCCGGTCCGGTGCGCGGTGCGCGCGGGCGCGCCCGGCGGCCGGTCCGCCGTCCCCTGCCGGGTCTCGCTGTCAGCGGTGGCCCGTATCCTCTGGGACCATGCTCGAAGACCACACCGCAGCCGCACTGCCGACACCGTGGCCGACCGCGTACCCCGAGGGTTACGCGGTCGTCGACGTGGAGACGACCGGCCTCGCCAGAGACGACCGGATAGTGTCGGCCGGCGTCTATCAGCTGGACGCGCGCGGCGAGGTGCAGGACCAGTGGTACACGCTGGTCAACCCCGAGCGCGATCCGGGTCCGGTCTGGATCCACGGCCTCACCTCGGAGATGCTGGCGGGCGCGCCGCTGTTCGGGGAGATCGCGGCCACGTTGTCCGAGAAGCTGGCGGGGCGGGTGCTGGTCGCGCACAACGCGGCCTTCGACTGGTCGATGCTGGCGCGCGAGTACGCCCGCGCGCGGGCGACCACGCCGGTGCGGCAGCGGCTGTGCACCATCGCGCTCTCCAAGGAGCTGCGGCTGCCGCTGCCCAACCACAAGCTGGAGTCCCTCGCCGCGCACTACGGGGTGGTGCAGCAGCGCGCCCACCACGCGCTGGACGACGCGCGGGTGCTGGCGGAGGCGTTCCGGCCGAGCCTGGCGCTGGCGGCGCGGGCGGGGCTGCGGCTGCCGCTGCTGGCGTGCCAGCCGCTCACGGAGTGGTCGGACGGGCCGTCGGCCGCCTCCCCCATCGGCTACCAGGGCGGGCGCTCCGGGCACGGCGGCGCAGGCGCGTACCGGCCGGGCACCTGGCGGGCCAGCCGCAAGCGGCCCGCCTGCCCGTATCCGAACCCCGGCCGGTACGTACCGGGCGAACAGCTCGTCCAGGGCATGCGGGTGGCGTTCTCGGGCGACACGTCCGTGGACCGCGAGCTGCTGGAGGACCGGGCGATCGAGGCCGGGCTGCACATCGCGACCAGCGTCTCCCGGCTCACCAGCGTGCTGGTGACCAACGATCCCGGCTCCACCACGTCCAAGACGGTCAAGGCCGGCACCTTCGGGACCCCGGTGATCGACGAGGCCGCCTTCATGCAGCTGCTCCAGCACGTGGTGCCCGCGCCGTGAGGTCGTGAAGGTCGTGAGAGCGGAGCCCGCGGGACCCCGTAGTCCGGGCCCGCGCCCCTGCGGGTACCGTCAAATGCGTGTATCGCTTCCTGTTGTCCCGGCAGTGGGTGATCCTCACGCTGGTGGGGCTCGTCCTGATTCCGGTGATGATCAAACTGGGCTTCTGGCAGTTCCACCGCCACGAGCACAAAGTCGCGCAGAACCAGCTGATCGCGGACAGCCTGGCCGCCACGCCCGTACCGGTCGGCAAGCTCACCGCGCCCGGCCGCGCCGTCCCGCACGACGACATGTGGCGGCCGGTGACCGCGCAGGGAACGTACGACACCAAGGACGAGGTGGTGGTCCGCCAGCGGACCTCGGCGGACGGGCAGAACCAGGGCTACTACGTGCTCACGCCGCTGCTGCTCGACGACGGCCGGGCGGTCCTCGTCAACCGCGGCTGGATCCCCGCGAGCGGCAACCTCACCGAGTTCCCGAAGGTCCCCGCGCCGCCCGCCGGGAAGGTCTCGATCACCGGTCGGCTCAAAGAGGACGAAACCAGCGGCTATAGCGGCATCAAGGACAAAAAGGGTCTGCCACCCCGCCAGGTGATGCTGATCAACAGCGGCGAGCAGGCGAAGAACGTGCACCGCCCGCTGCTCGGCGGCTATATCGAGCTGACGTCCCCGCACGCCAAGGGCCAGCCCGAGCTCGTACCCGAACCCGACCACAGCAGCATCGGCCCGCACATGGCCTACGCCGTGCAGTGGTGGCTGTTCTCCGGCGCGGTCCCCGTCGGATGGGTCATCCTGGCCCGAAGGGAGCGCCGCGACCTCCTCGCCGAAGCCGCCAAGCAGGCCAAGGCGGCCGAGGAGGCCGCCCCGGGCGAACCGAAGGGTTCCGGAGACCCGGAGGGCACCGACAAGCACGAGCCCGAGGGCGCCAAGGACGCCGGTGATCCGAAGGAGACCGGCGAGTCCGAGGAAGACGCCGGTATCGCTCGTACGGCCGCCTCGGCGGAGTAGCGCCCCCGCCTACCGGGAAGGCGGCACGCGTGGCTCAACTCATCGAGGATTACGCGCTCATCGGCGATCTCCAGACCGCCGCCCTCGTCGGCAGGGACGGCTCCATCGACTGGCTCTGCCTGCCCCGCTTCGACTCGGCCGCCTGTTTCGCGGCGCTGCTCGGGGACGAGGACAACGGGCACTGGCGGCTCGCCCCGGCCGGCGCCGGGAACTGCACCCGCCGCGCCTATCTGGACGACTCCCTCGTCCTGGAGACGGTCTGGGAGACGGAGAGCGGCACAGTCAAGGTCACCGACTTCATGCCGCAGCGCGACAAGGCCCCCGACGTGATCCGGATCGTCGAGGGCGTCAGCGGCTCCGTCGACATGCACGGCGTGCTGCGGCTGCGCTTCGACTTCGGCCGCGTCGTCCCCTGGGTGCGCCGCTCCGGCAGCAGCAGGCGGGTGGCCATCGCGGGCCCGGACTCCGCGTGGCTGCGCAGCGAGCCGCCGGTCAAGACGTACGGCCGCGAGTTCTCCACGTGCTCGGACTTCACCGTCGCCGAGGGCGAGCAGGTCGCCTTCGTCCTGACCTGGCACCCCTCGCACAAGCCGCGCCCGAAGGAGACCGACCCGTACAAGGCCCTCGAACACAGCCTGGAGGACTGGCGCGCCTGGGCCCGCAAGTGCTGCCATCAGGGCCCGCACCGGGAGGCCGTGGTCCGCTCCCTGATCACGCTGAAGGCGCTGACCTACGCGCCCACCGGCGGCATCGTCGCCGCCCCCACCGCCTCCCTCCCCGAGTCCATCGGCGGCGTGCGCAACTGGGACTACCGCTACTGCTGGCTGCGCGACTCCACGCTCACCCTCGGCGCGCTGATCTCCTCCGGCTACCAGGAGGAAGCCGCCGACTGGCGGGACTGGCTGCTGCGCGCCATCGCCGGGGACCCCGCCGACCTCCAGATCATGTACGGCATCGCGGGCGAGCGCCGGCTGCCGGAGTCCGAACTGCCCTGGCTCGCCGGATTCGAGGGCTCCGCGCCCGTACGCATCGGCAACAGCGCCGTCGACCAGCTCCAGCTCGACGTGTACGGGGAGGTCATCGACTCCCTCCACCTCGCCCGCTCGGCCGGGCTCAAGGACAAGCCGCACGCCTGGAACGTGCAGCGGCGCTTCATGGAGTTCCTGGAGTCCACCTGGCGGGAGCCCGACGAGGGGCTGTGGGAGGTCCGCGGGCCGCGCCGGCACTTCGTCCACTCCAAGGTGATGGCCTGGGTAGCCGCCGACCGCGCCGTACGCACCCTGGAGGCCGACCCCAAGCTCGAAGGCGACCTCGACGCCTGGCGGACGATGCGCGACGAGGTGCACCGGGAGGTCTGCGAGAAGGGGTACGACCCCGAGCGCAACACCTTCACGCAGTCCTACGGCTCCGCCGAGCTCGACGCCGCCACGCTCCTCATCCCGCGGGTGGGCTTCCTGCCGCCGGACGACCCCCGGGTGGTCGGCACCGTCGACGCGGTGGCGCGCGAGCTGCGCCACGACGGCCTCGTACGCCGCTACAGCACCGAGGGCGGCACGGTCGACGGGCTGCCGGGGTCCGAGGGGGCCTTCCTCGTCTGCTCGTTCTGGCTGGCCGACGCCCTGTGCATGACCGGCCGGAAGAAAGAGGGCGAGCAGTTGTTCCAGCGGCTGCTGGCGCTCCGCAACGACGTCGGGCTGCTCGCCGAGGAGTACGACCCGGTCGCCGGGCGGATGCTCGGGAACTTCCCGCAGGCGTTCAGCCACATCGGCCTGGTCGGCACCGCCCACACCCTCTCCGACGGGGAACCGGCAGACTGACCCCATGGATCTTGGACTCAAAGACCGCGTGTACATCGTCACCGGGGCCACCCGCGGGCTGGGCAACGCCACCGCGCGCGAGTTGCTCGCCGACGGCGCGAAGGTGATCATCACCGGCCGGGACGAGAAGACGGTGGCCGCCGCCGCGGACGAACTCGGCGACGGCTGCGCCGGAGTGCCCGCCGACAACGCCGACGCCGATGCGGCCGACCGCCTCATCGCCGCCGCCCGCGACCGCTTCGGCCGCCTCGACGGCATCCTGATCAGCGTCGG